>JALVEV010000260.1 GCA_027030605.1 Campylobacteraceae bacterium
TAGAAGAGGGACAAAAGGCTTACGATGATGACAAAGAGTCATATGAAATAGAAGATAAGGTCTTAAAAAAACTAGAGTGGATGAGAGATTGGGACGCCTTTGAGAGAAATGTTCCAGCTCACTTAAATAAAGCTATGTTAGAGATAGGGGAGAGGGAACTTGAGTCTGAGGATGAGGAGTAGATATATTAATTATAAATATAAACTGTTATATGAACCATAAAAGTTTACTTAAAAGATGAAAAAAATTGGCTTTCTTCCCCTAAGATAGTTATAAATTAATAACTGTTTCTGTAAGATTTTTTATACAAATACGTTACGCCAAGGACTCTTTTAATGAAACAACAATTTATGAATGATTTACAAAAAATATATGATGAACTTCAGAGACGACAAGAGGAGCTTAATAGCTATTTTCAGCTTTTAAAGGGTGAGCATGTTGAAGCATCTCATTTAGTGGAAAAGTTTTTAACCCAAATGGAGTTGCCTATTACTAAAGAGACACAGATGGCAGCCTTGACACGGTTAGTAAATCTTCGTGAAGATGCTTTGGAACAAGTGTTACAAAAAGAGGGTTTTTCGGAAGATAAGATTATTGAAAAAAAAGAGAGAGCCTACCTATTTGTTAAAGAGATGCACTTAACACGGCATGAGTACTTTATTGCTTGGATAAAGTCTGAAAACCTTTTGACACCATTTTACAGAAAGCTTATCAAAGGTATACATCTTATTGGTGAGGAGATGAGTCACTGGCAGTCGGCTTGGACAGCTAAGATTATTAATGGAGTCAATCGAGAGCTACTAAAAGAGTACAATGGAGATGAACAAGCTATATTTAAAATGTTACAAGAGAAGCATCTTCTTGACCTAGACCCAAATGGTCAAATTGGTGACCGTTGTTACTCTGTTTTAGAGAAAGATGAAAAGGGGGAGTACCGTTCTGTTGCGTATGTAGATGCATTTCCTAATGAAGTAGCCTCTGTTGTATCTGCTATCGAAGATTTAATAGAGGAGTTGTCACTAGAGGATGACCAAATCTTTCAACAAAAGGGGCAGTGGATTGTCTATTTAATTACTATTAAACGAGCATTGGCACAGTCTCAACCTCGAAAACTTATTGAGTATTGGGCAGAGGTTGACCGAGCATGGATGCGAATTACTACACCGTTACAGATGGGTCACCCTTTGGAGTACTATGAAGACCATTTTAGAAAAGCAGTTGCCCTAGAGTGGGACTTACGAATTGTAAACCCTAAACTTCAAAAAAGTTCAATGACCAGAGATAATATAAAAGCTTTTGCTTCTAAATTGGCAAAGGAGATTGAAGGGGATGTGGAAGAGACCCTTGAAAAAAATTTAACTCAAGTCGATGGGACACAACTCTACATTGGGCAACCTGTTCTCTACTATGGAGCTGAACTTAATGGACTCTTTTCAGCTCAAGTTGTTCCTAACGATGAGCAGGTATCAGCTGAGTGTGGTAAAAAAATCTTTGCTTATGCCGATTTTGTAATGCAGAGTAAAAAAGCAAAACCCATTATGCAACTCTCGGTCAATACTTTTGGATTGGAGTTTGTTCAAGAGCAGAGAGTTTTAGTAGAGAAGAGTCCTGAGTTATGGCAAAAAATTTATGACTACTCAACCATTGGTCATGAGTTTGGGCATATTTTATGGATAGACTCTGACACCGAGACGAGTATGAATGGTAGTGGACAGTTTAAAAATATTGAAGAGTTTAAAGCTACAGCAGGTGGGTTAATGGCATTTTTTGAAAATGAAGATGAGTCGTTAAAAAAACATATGGTTGATGACTTAGTGAGTCGTGCTGTTAGTTTGATGGCTTGGCGTGAAGTTGCTGAGGTGTTGCCTTACTACTGTGAAGGGTTAATTCATTTGAGTATTTTATTTAATTCTGGAGTAATAAGCTATAGTGATAAGCTAGAGATAGACTATAGTAAATATAGTGAGATGAAACTTGCTTATCAAGAGGCGTACAGAGTTTTAGTACAACACTATATTGATAGAGAAGATGCTTCACTCTATTTAGCAAATTATACTCAGAAAAAAGAGGGTGTTTACTTGCCAAGTGAGACAAAAATTTTAACTTTTGTAGAGAGTTACTATGAGCAATATAAGGAGATTGGGCAAAAAATCTATTTATAACTGTTTCTTTTTAACTAAATATAATAAACATTTCACTATTATTCCACATTTGATTTTATTAGTCAATGTTTAGATAATAGGAAGTGTAAAATGAAATTGTTACAAAAATTATTATTGGTTGTAATTTTAGTACAACTTTTGGTAGTTGCTCAACTCTTTTTGATTAAGAGTAATAAGGGAGATGGGTATTTTAACTTTTTAAAAAATCCACTTACTCTTGTCGATAAAAAAGAGTCCTCTTTAGATAATCCTTTAATTGACTCTTTTATAAAACAGATAGAGAAAGAGAAGATGAATTATCCTCATTTAAACTTTATCAATAGATATTTAGCTCTTGTAGAGAGAGAGGAGTTAACCTCTAAGGGATATATTGCTTTAAATAGTAGGAAAAAAATTCATCATGCTATTCGTAGTAAAATTGAACAGAATGCAAAAAAGTTTTTAGGGTATAGATATGTTTGGGGTGCAACGGGTCCTAATAAATTTGACTGTTCAGGGTTTACACAAAAAGTTTTTAAAATTGTAGGAATCAATCTGCCTCGTGTCTCCAGAGAACAGGCTAAAGTTGGGAAATATGTTCCCTTTGATGCCTTAAAAAAAGGGGACATTGTCTTTTTTGATACAAAGCGTAGAAAAACAGGTAGAGTTACCCATGTTGGTATCTACTTAGAAGATGGCAAATTCATTCATGCCAGTTCAGGAGGAAAGAGAGTAATGATAACTAGTTTTAAAAAGAGAGCTTTTTATAAAAATAGATTTCTTTGGGGACGACGTATTATTTAAGAGATAGCTATCTTATGATAGCATATTTTATAAAGTCACAAAGACATCTAAACTCTCTATTTTTATTGAGATGTTTAATATATTGGGCATAGGTCATCTTTTCCTCTTTAAGATGTGACTCTAGATACTCTAGAGCAGCATCAATGTCAACACTCTCTTCAATCTCTCTCATAATTCTATAAAGAGGCTCTATCTGTTTGATAACTGCATCAGGTGCTTGTTTCCCATAAGCTACATAAGAGATGACTCTGTTATCTCTATCTTTTTGGGGTTTAATGGTCATGAGTGTCCAGTAGTAGTGTCCATCATTTGTTTTATTTTTAATAACAGCTTGAATGGGTAATCCTTGACCAATAATGGACCAGATAATTTTAAAAATACTTTTTGGCATATCGGGATGGCGTACAATACTATGTGGTTTATGAATAACCTCGGAACTCCTAAATCCATTAACTTCTAAAAATGTTGGATTACAGTAAATAATATCGCCTTCTGTATTGGTACGACTTACAATAACTTGTTGTGTTGCACATTTAATTTCATTTTTTACCTTTTTAAGTTTACCCATCGTCTATCCTTAAGATTAAAAGCATATTATTTTTTAATATTATACTTTGTTTATAATTATTAATAGGTTAAGATAGGATAAAATTGAACATGATTTATGTTTTTTTTTAATTTAAAATATTGTTTTATATTAAAATTTAAGTCTAATAATGTTATAGTGAAAGAAATAATCACAAAAAGGAGATAAAGTTATGAAAAAGTTTGTGATAGTATTAGCTATTATAATTAGTTTCTCTTATGCAGAGAATATTCAAAGTAGAGACTCTAATAAGAGTGTAGAGGTGCTAAAGTTAGAGAAAGAGGCGTTGGTATTAAAGCTTCAATCTTATCAACTTAAAAAAAAGCTTATTGAGATGGAGAAGTTTTTTGAGAAAGAGAGATTAGAAAAAAAAGAACGCCTTGAGCATGAAAAGGCATTAATGAAGTTGAAGCGTGAGTTAAGAACCAAAAGAAAAAGAGTCAACTATATCTCTCGTGCAGGTTAGTCTCTTTTAAGTCCAAAAATCGTATAATTGAGCAAAAAACATAAAGCTTGTAATGCAACAGAAAACAACTCAATTATCACTTAAATCTTATTTGGACTTACATCAGTTACTAAATGTCTACAGAGGCTCTCATGAAGAGAACAGACTCTTTGCCCTTACCCAAAAAAATCAGAAGCCTTTAGCTCTTCTGTTAGCATGGTTGCAAAAGAATCTCTATAGAGTTACCAATCAGTTAGAGTCAACGAAGTATCTTCACTATCTGACTCTTTTCTCTTCACTATTTGGATTTATAGTTCTTTTTTTGGGTTTTTTAACAGGGGTTGCACTTCTCTCTTACTCAGGGAGTGAACCTGTCAATGTAATCTATCTACTATTAGTAATGGTAGGGTTACCTCTTTTGAGTATGCTCCTCTCTTTGCTCTCTATGCTTTTTGGTAATATAGGTGCAAAGGTTTTTGCACACCTCTCCCCCCTATACTATTTAGAAAAGGTGGTAAATTTGTTACCTTTTGCTAAAAATATCACATTCTCCTCTCTACCTTTTTCAGCAACATTAACTAAATGGATATTTCTACAACGTGTTCAGATATTTTCATTTCTCTTCTCTTTAGGACTCTTTTTAGCCTTAATTCTTATGATAATTTCAAAGGATATTGCTTTTGGTTGGAGTACCACTCTACAAGTTGATGCTAAAAGTTTTCAAGCACTTTTGTCTACACTATCTTTTCCGTGGAGAGATTTCCTTCCCTCTGCTGTTCCCTCTTTGGAGTTGGTGGAGCTTAGTCACTACTTTCGTTTAGGTGAACATCTTGATAGTAAAATGATTCATAATGCTGATAAACTTGGTGCTTGGTGGCAGTTTTTAGCAATGGCAACACTCTTTTACTCTTTAGGGTTACGATTGATTTTTTGGATAGTTGCACACTATGGATTTAAACGACAACTTAAAAAAGAGTCTCTTGCGATTGATGGCGTTTCGGAACTTATAAAAGAGTTTAAAACCCCATTTATCTCAACTCAGTCACATAACGATGAAGAGCATCTTGAGATAGAAGAGACTCTACGCGAAGTAGATGAGCATTTAGGTGAGAAGTATGAGGCTATTTTGGGTTGGAATTTTTCAGATGAACAGTTACTTCTAATAAAAGATAGTTTAGGAGTTAACTCCAAAAACAGAGAAGTTGTTGGGGGAAAAAACTCTTTTTTAGAAGATAAAAAGATTATCGAGCAACTAAAAGGAGAGGTCTTGGTCTATGTTAAAGCGTGGGAGCCTCCTACTATGGATTTTATGGATTTTTTAGAGGATGTTTTAGCAAACTCTTCAATTAAGAGAGTTGATATTGTTCCACTTGGAACAGCAGAGAGAAACTATAAGAGTAATCGAGAAGAGATGGAGGTATGGTTACGAAAGTTAGAGAGTATTGACTCTGATAAATTGGGGGTAGTAGATGTCTAGTTATCATCCAAAGTTTGCTGTTGTTGGTCATCCAAATAAGGGAAAAAGTAGTATTGTAGCCTCTTTATCTCTTGATGATTCTATACAGATTGGTAACACACCTGGAACGACACAGGTTAAGAGGGGGTTTCCTCTTAAAGTTGATGGAAAGATTGTCTATGAGCTTTTTGATACTCCTGGATTCCAAAGAGCAAGACGAGTTTATGCTTGGTTAGAGGAGCATGGTGATGTTCCTGCAAACAGACGGATAGATGTGGTGAAACAGTTTGTCCATGAACATCGTGACAATAAGAAATTTAGAGATGAAGTTGAATTGCTTGACCCTATTATCAATGGTGCAGGAATCATCTATGTAGTTGATGCTTCAAAGCCTTATGGTGCTGAGTATGAGATTGAGATGGAGATTTTGCGTTGGTGTGGGCAACCCTCTATGGCGATTTTAAACTTGATTGGTGAGGAGGATTATCGTGAGGAGTGGAGTAGAGCCTTAGGACAGTACTTTCGCTTGGTACGTACCTATAACCCTATGACAGCAGGACATAAAGAGCATGTTGACCTCCTAGAGAGTATAGCACAGTTGAATGAAGCGTGGACAAAACCGATTAAACAGGCTATTGAGGTACTTAATAAGCTTTATGACCTTAAGGTTGAGCAGACAGTTAGTACAATTTCAGACTATATGGTAAAAGTTCTCTCTTTTGTCCATAAGCAGAAGATAGTAGGAGAGGAGGCGACACCTCATGAGGAGAAGGTTGCTAAAGAGAGATATCGAAACAAGATTATAGAGTATGAAGAGAGAGAGCAGAGAGATGTAGAGAAGATTTGGCAACATAATGATGTTCAAAAAGAGGAGGAGCAACTAAATCTTGATGAGGTTGGATTATTTTCTCAAGAGAGTGCTTCTATCTTTGGGTTAAGTCAAAAAGAGTTAATTTTAACAGGAGCTTCGGCAGGTGCTATTACAGGTGCAGGGTTAGACCTTTTAGTAGCAGGTTCTTCACTCTTTCTAGGTACGGTTATTGGTGGTGTTGTCGGTGGTGTGGGAGCGATGTTTGGTTTTGACAACCTCTATGAGTTAAAGGTTTTAGGGCAGAGTGTGGGACGAAGAGAGTTAACGGTAGGACCTATGCAAAATCTAAACTTTCCCTATGTACTTTTGGGTCGTGCTCTGTATCACGCTTCACTTATGGCTAAACGTTCTCATGCCAAAAGAGAAGCTGTTAATTTGAAAGAGGTCTCTTTTACTGAGGGAGTTATCTCTGCTGAGGCTCGAAAAACTTTAGAAAAAGTGCATGTAAAACTTCGAAAAGGTAAAGAGCTGGAGAAAGAGGAGTTAGCCGAATATACCTCTACTCTTCAGAAGAGTTTTTTAGAGTTATTGGAGTAGGTGTAATATGGTTACACCTACAAAAATTTTAAGCTATTATCCGTTTTAACTTCTCATGAAGCTGTGTAGTTACTTCATAAGATATAGTCTTAAGTTGTTTACTTGCACTTAGGGCATTGTCAAGTATACACACTTCATCTTTAGTAGACTCTAAAACAATATAGTCCATAGAGACACGACCTAAAATTGGTAAGCCTTCTGCTGTAACAAATGGCTCAAAGCTGTTACTTCTCATCCACCCATCACCATAGCCTAAGTCGTAAGTTGAGACAGTCATATCTTTTGGAGCTATAAATTGACCACCATATCCTACTCTTTGACCTTTTTTTAGCCTTCTCGTTGAGATTTTTTTTGCCCAAAGTGAGAGAACAGGTTTTAAATATAAAGTATCATATATTGTAGGTAGTTCAGAGTAGCCATAAGCTCCGATACCTAGGCGAATTATATCTTGGTTATTGCATGGAAGACGTAGAGATGTTGCAGAGTTGTATGAGTGAATACGTATGTTTTTGACGTGTGACATGGTCACACCTACGGCTTTTTCAAAGTTTTTTTGTTGCCAAAAGAGTTCGCTACTTAACTCATCGGCTGAACGGTTATGTGTCATTAGACCAACTAATATAAGCTCTTTTTCTTCTATGCGTTTTAGAGCCTCTTCTATCTCCTCCATAGCTACACCATTTCGGTGCATTCCTGTGTCTACTTTTAGCTCAACTCTTGAACCTTTTTGAGCTTTTTCTATATCATCTAAACTATTGATTGCAAAAGAGCAGGAGTCATCTACAACTGCTTTGTCACCTAAAATGAGAATTTGTTTAAAATATTGTTTGATTTTTTGTGCCTCACCATAAGTGCGAACTACAGCTTGAGTTAGTCCAAACTCAGCTGAGAGTTTTGCCATAAGCTCTAAGCCATGACCGTAAGCATTGTCTTTTAGGACGATTGCTATTGACTCTTTTGAGCCTGTTTTTAGTTGAAATTGAGATAGATTATGAAAGAAATTTTCTTTGTTTATTTTTATATATGCCATGGGTGATTATAGCTAAAATAGATTTATAACTTTACTATAAATTATGCTATAATGGTATCATAAAAGATACTAAAGGAGTCTCATGTATAGTCAAATTATAGAAAACCTGAGAGAACAACAACAAAAAATGGGTATACCTTATGAGATTATTGCACAAAGAACAAATCTTGGAATTGCTACAGTTAAACGAGCTTTTTTAGGGAAAAATGTATCTATATCTACTCTTGAGAGTATTGCAAATCTATTAGAGTGTAATCTTAATCTTATAGCTAAAAAATCAGCAGAAACTCTGCTTGAAGCTCAAATAGAAAAAAAGGCACTACTCATAGTCAATCGTGTAATGCATAGCTCAACTCTTGAAGAGCAAAGACCCAATAGTAAAGCTTATGAAGCGATGTTAAGAAGAGCAAAGAGTCAAATTGCTCAAATGCCAAAGTCATATATTTGGTCATGATAACATTTAATAAAAAAGGGGAAACTCCTCTTGATGATATTTCAGGTCTTTTGGTTAAAGGTCTTACAACAAGGGGTGAGTTAGATATTGCAGAGGCAAATAATATATTGGAAGCTTATCTGAAATATACGATTAATCCTGCACAAGTAGCAGAGTTAGATTTTGATACACAATTTTTACAAAAACTTCATAGAGAGATGTTTGGCAAAGTATGGAGTTGGGCAGGAGAATTTAGAACAACTCAAACATCTATAGGTGTTGAAGCTGTTCAGATAAGACAAGCTCTCTATCAACTGATTGACGATTTAAAGTTTTGGCAGACATCTTGGCATTATGAGGAGACAGCTGTTAGACTCCATTATTCTCTAGTAAAAATTCACCCTTTTCTAAATGGAAATGGTAGGTGGGCAAGGTTGGCTACGGATATATGGTTATTATCCATAGGAAAAGATGTATTAGCATGGGGTGGAAATATTACTGATGAAGGAAAATCTCGTTCTGAGTATATTTTGGCTTTACAGGAGGCAGATAGTAGAGGGTATGAGAGATTGCATCGGTTTATGTTTCCGTAGGTTTGACTATGTTAAGCATCAAATCTCAGCCAACTTTTGCTATACTCCAAACAATTTATATTGTGATACAAGAGAGTTACTATAATGAGTAGAGTTTTACCTGCCGAGTGGCAAAAACAAAGAGCTGTACTAATGGCATTTCCCCATAAAAATACAGATTGGAACAATGATTTAAATTCTGCACTTGTTCCATTTATACGAATAGCACAAGCAATAGCCTATAAGACACCTCTCTATATTATTTGTGACAACAAAGAGGATATTTCAGGTCTATTTTGTTCTACACGAAATATGAGCTTTATAGAGATACCCACTAACGATACTTGGATTCGTGACTATGGGTATATATCTGTGGTTGAAGATGGAGAGGTTAAACTGCTTGATTTTACTTTTGATGGGTGGGGTGGAAAGTTTGAAGCCTCTTTGGACAATGAGCTTAATCGAGTGTTGCATAAAAAAGGGTATATGGGTATTGCACCACTAGAGAGTATAGATTTTGTTTTAGAGGGTGGGTCTATTGAGTCTGATGGTGAGGGGACTATTTTGACTACTTCAAAGTGTCTTTGTAATCCTAATCGTAATGGTGGACTGAGTAAAGATGAGATTGAAGAGAGATTAGCCAAGTATCTAGGAGCTAAAAGAGTTTTGTGGTTAGATTATGGCTATTTAGCAGGAGATGATACCGACAGCCATATAGATACTCTTGCTCGTTTTGTGACTAAAGATACTATTATGTATGTGCAGTGTTTAGATAAAAATGATGAACACTATAAAGAGCTTAAAGAGATGGAGGAGCAACTGAAGAGTTTTAGAACTGTTGAGGGTGAACCCTATAGGCTTATTGCTCTGCCTATGCCGACGGCTAAATTTGACCAAGAGGGTAATAGACTACCTGCAACCTATGCAAATTTTTTAATAACAGATGGGGCATTAATCTATCCTACCTATTCAGTAGATGAAGATAAGATTGCTTATGAGATATTTAAGAGTTTTTTTGCAAACAAAGAGATAATTCCTGTTGAGTGTTCTCGTTTAATTGAAGAGGGTGGAAGTCTGCACTGCTCAACTATGCAGATACCCTTTTAAATAGCATTGCACAGCACCTTAAAAATGAAGTTTTTGCGTTAATTTTTATTTTTGCATCTTAAAGGTGCTGGGCAATACTATTTAGAGAGTTATCGTCGTTTACTTCCAAAGTTTTGAGTCCAGTAGATTTTATAGGTACTGTTATCATTTTTAACAATAGCTACACCCACTTCAGTATAGGTTGATTTCATAATATTTTCACAGTGACCAGGACTCTCCATCCATGCTCTCATAACCTCCTCTAAGCTTCGTTGTCCACCTGCTATATTTTCTCCAACAGAGTAGTAGTGAGTATATCCATTTCTCTCAATACGTTCATAAAATTTACTAGGTCGACCATCTCCTGTAATATCTGATGGAGTTCCTGAACCATCATGTGAAAAAGTATCACTAATAGCTAAATCTATAGCATGTTCTAGTGCTGAGGCATGAAGATTTGAATTCCAAACAAGAGGATGTACAGGACCAAATTCTCCTCGGTCACCACAAGTATGTACAGATGCACGTTCTTTATTTATCGCATCTAGTAGAGCTTGTGCATATAGGTCAAGTTGATTACTGTTGTTACTCTCTGATTCATTGTTCTCTTGTTTAATAGGAAAGGAGTTGAGTTCACTAAGCACTTCTCTTTCACCATCTGTGAGTTTTCCTGTCCCTTGAGAAGTTGAATAGGACATAGTATTGGATTTGGTTTGAGAGACTTCTCCACAGCCAATAATGGTTATAAAAATCACAAAATATAAATAAATTTTTTTATTTAAAAAATATTTAAACATAGTTCATCCTTTCTTTCTAAAATAGAGTGTAACAGATTATAACTTAAATTATTATTTAATATATAAAATTAATTTTAAATATTTTTATACTATTTATATTATTTTTTAATTAAAAATATTTAAAATTAATATTGTTAAGATTTATACCTTTTCTTCCTCTATATTATCAATTTTTTCTCAATTATGTTAAAATATTTAAAAAAAGTAGAGTAATGAGAGTTGCATTAGTTCAAAAAAAGTATTATGGTAACACCGAAAAAAACCTTAAAAAAACGATTAAAAGTATTAAAAAAGCTTCATCTAAGAAAACTAGTTTAGTTGTGTTACAGGAGTTGCACCAAAGTGAATATTTTTGTCAAAGTGAAGATGTTAAATTTTTTGATTATGCACAGAATTTTGAAGAAGATGTTAAATTTTGGTCAAAAGTTGCTAAAGAGTATGGAGTTGTGTTAGTTACCTCTCTGTTTGAAAAGAGAACAGAGGGGCTTTATCATAATACAGCTGTAGTTTTTGATAGAGATGGAAGTGTTGCAGGAAAGTATAGAAAGATGCACATACCTGATGACCCTGGATTTTATGAGAAGTTCTACTTTACACCAGGAGATTTAGGATTTGAGCCAATAGAGACATCTATTGGAAAGTTAGGTGTATTGGTCTGTTGGGACCAGTGGTATCCAGAGGCTGCAAGGATTATGGCACTAAAGGGGGCAGAGTTGCTCATCTACCCTACAGCAATAGGTTGGTTTGATGATGATTCACAAGAGGAGAAAACTAGACAGTTAGAGAGTTGGATAACCATTCAACGTTCACACGCTATTGCCAATGGTATCCCTGTTTTAGCATGTAATCGAGTTGGGTTTGAAAAAGATAGTTCAGGGGTGATGAAAGGCATTCGCTTTTGGGGAAACTCTTTTGTTTGTGACCCACAAGGAGCTATTGTGGCACAAGCTGGAGAGAAAAATGAGATTCTATATGCAGATATTGACATGAAACGCTCTAAAGAGGTTCGAGATATTTGGCCATTTTTACGTGACCGTAGAATTGATGCTTATGGTAACTTACTCAAACGTTATTGCGATGAATAGATAGTATAAGATTATATTTGTTATAAGTTAGCTAAAATAGTTTTAATAAATTTAGTAGGGAGTACCAAAAGATGTATGAAATTTCAAAAGTAGTTAAAGGTGAAGAGATTAGTTATAAGAATCCATCAGCAGAGTTTTATAAAGCGATTGGTGGTGAGGAGGGTATGAGAGCCTTAATGTATGATTTCTATGATATTATCTATGAGAGTGATATTGCTCATTTTTTTCCTCAAGATGAAGAGGAGTTTGAGGCTGTTAAAGAGAAAAATACTAAATTTTTTATTCAGCTTTGTGGTGGTCCAAAAGTCTATGAAGATGAGTTAGAGGGGCGTGACTTAAATGAACACATGATTCGAATTCATGATAACTTCTCTATTTATGAAAAGTCTCGTTATGAGTGGCTAGGATGCATGGAAGAGGCACTTCGTAAAGTGAAAATAGATCAAGAGATAAAGGATGATTTTTGGGCTTATTTGGAGAGCTTTTCTAAGCTTACTGTTAATACCTTTTCAGATGGTTCGGTCTATTATGCTGAGTATAATCCAGGTCAATAGTTTTTTTTTCTAATTAATTTAAAAACTTAACATCTTTGTTAGTATTTTTCTCCTATACTTAAAAAAATAATAAACTATTAGGAGAAAAGAATGAGTAGCAAAAATATATTGTTAACAGCAATGCTTTGTGGTTTGCTGTTGACGGGGTGTGTGAAGCAGACTAAAACTGAGATAGAGTACCCCAAAGATGTAACAACACCTAAACTTTCACCTTATGAACTTAATGTAATTGCTGAGAAGATTTATCAAAATGAGACCTCTGGTAATCCTAAGTATATCATGTATTGGTCACCTAATGAGAACTTTGCTTCATTGGGGATAGGTCACTTTATTTGGTATCCACAAGGGGAACCAAAAAAATTTGATGAGACTTTTCCTGCAATGATAGACTACTTTATTGCTAATAAAGTAGAGATTCCAACATGGTTGAAGTATGCACGAAAAACTGGAGCCCCATGGAGAGATAAAGCCTCTTTTGAACGAGCAAGAGGAGACAGAGAGTTTAAACAGTTAGAGTATCTCCTTTTAAATACAAAAGCTCTACAGACACAATTTTTCTTTGACCGACTTCATGCTTCTATTCCAGAGATTGTTAAGTATGTTGCTCCACAATATCGCAAACATATTGTCAATAACTATAATGCTTTAGCTGCAACTAGGGGAGGGTGGTACCCATTAATTGACTATATTAACTTTAAGGGAAAAGGTATTAAACCAACTGAACGTTATAATAATCAAGGGTGGGGACTGTTACAAGTGCTTCAAACTATGAGACCTGTCAAGCCAGGACCTTTTGCTCTTATGGAGTTCTCACGTGCTGCACAAGCTGTTCTTGAGAGACGTGTTAGAAACTCACCACCCCAAAAAAATGAGAAGCGTTGGCTAAAGGGTTGGATAAAACGTACTAAGAGTTATGCTACTCCAATACTATAGGACAAAGGTCACTTTGTCTTATTTAACTTTAGTTCAAAAATATTATAATCATTTTTATGAGAGTAGTGTAGGGTATAACCTAGCCTTGTGGCAATATTGTTAACAATATATAAGCCTAATCCAAAACCTGAATTTCTTTTTTCTTCTTGGGTAAATGGTTCTAAATAGTACTCTAGTGGATGCTCTAAACTTTTTCCTTTTGAGAGTATTTTTATGCTCTCTTTATTGGTTATAATGGTTGCTTTTTTATCGGTACTATACTTCATAGCATTATCAAGTAGATTTTTTATGGCTAAAGATAAAAGTTTTGGGTCAGTATTTAACTGTTCATTTTCTGTTTGAATGGTTAAATTCTCTTTATCCCATAAAAGTAGAGAGACGCTCTCCTCTATAATATCATTAATATTGGCAACATTAAGATGTGGCTGAAAACCCTCTGTTGTTAAGCGTTCAACATGAGCTAACTCATTAATAAGTTCAGTCATTCTTTCAAATGCACGTATTAAGACCTCTTTAGATGTTCCATCCTCTACCATCTCAATAGCAATTCTACCTCTTGTAATAGGTGTTTTTAGCTCATGCATCATATTTCTCATAAAAAGATGTTTGGATTCTAACAGAACACGAATATGGTGAATAGCATTGTCAAAACTTTGTGCAATTTTTCCAATCTCATCATTAGATTTTTGAGTAATTTTAATATTCATATTACCATTAGCAAACTCTTCAATTTGTCTATTTAGCTTCTTTAGAGGAGCAATTTTACGATAAATTCCTATATAGAGAAAAAGAAATAGAAAAGTAACAAGAACCGTTGCTAAAATAATAGTTTGGATACGATTATCAGTTTTTAATTGGTCTTGAAGCATAAGTGTTAAACCATAGCGTTGTAGTGAGATATATTTGTTTTTTTCAAGAGTAAAAATATGAAGTCTTCCAAAAGGGGAGCTACTCTCAAAGATTATTTTTCCTTTGGTGAGTTCAAGTAGTTGAAGCTCATTATTGGAGACAAGCCTTAGATTTAACCCTGCTAACTTCTCTTTAGTAACATTAAGTTGAGCTGTTGATAGAAAAAAATTAGCAATACGTTTCTGACGGTTTATCTCCTCTTTCTTTTGTTGCTCTTTATCTATTTGAATAAAGAGAAACAGTGCTGTAAAAATCAATGTAAGTACCAAAGCAAAAAGAATATTTATAAAAACAGAAACAGAGATATTTTTCATTTAAAATACTTACATCTTTTCTGTTAATAGATAGCCAATACCCCGAACAGGTTTAATATAACTATGCTTAGGGTCAATGAGTGCCAATTTTTGACGAATACGAGAGATGATTACATCAATATTTTTAATAGATGAGTTATCATCAATATGTTCACTCTCATAGAGAAGTTGTTCTCGTGATATAGCAGAGTCTCTATGTTGAATTAAGATAGATAATATATCAAATTCAGCTGCTGTTAGTTCAAGTAAAATATCTTTAAAGATAATATGTCGAGCATCGGTATTTAGTTCAAATAGTGAACTCTTCTTTTTTTTACTATTATCTAAAGATTGTGTTCTTCGTAAAATAGTTTTAATACGTGTTACCAACTCTCTTGGGTCATAAGGTTTAGGCATATAGTCATCAGCTCCACGCTCCATGGCAATCACTTTGTCTGTAATGTCATCACGGGCAGAAGAGACTATAATTGGAATAGAGGAGTTTTTTCGTATTTTAGGAATAACCTCTAGCCCATCAATCCCTGGTAGCGTTAAATCTAAAATGAGTAAATCAAAATCATCTTGAGTTAACATAGAGAGACCCATATAAGGCTCTTCTGCTGAACTTACAGAGATATCAAATTTATTAAGGTATTCGGTAAGAATTTGAGCGATTTCGTAGTCATCTTCTATCATTAGTATTTTAATAATAATAAATCCTTAATTTTAAAGTAAGTAATAATATCATTTTGAGAAGACAAAAAGCAAGAGGTAAGTGGAAAAAATGTTCTTCAGCATTGCTCACGAGGGCTATTACAAAGGAGGTCTAAATATGTTCTATCAAGGGAGTATATTTCAAAGGAGTTCAATTACATACTTAATACTCGTGAACAATGCTGAAGACATTTATTTGTCTTAATGTAATTATATACTAAGAGGATTAATCATCAAACAACGAATAATTAATGAATAGTTAATGGTCTATCATGATATAATTATATTTTAATATATAAAGGATATACATGGAGTATTGGAACCACATATATGAACATTTTAATCCTGTCGCTTTAGATTTAGGTTTTATATCGGTGCATTGGTATGGCATCATGTATATCTTAGCACTTTTAACTGCCTTATGGTTTGCAAAGTGGATTGTAAAAAGAGACAATATGCCCATTAGTGAAGCGATGCTTGATAACTATTTTATATGGATTGAGATAGGAATTATCTTAGGTGCTCGTATTTGGTATATTCTTTTTTATGACCCCAATACCTCATATTATCTTTCGCATCCATGGCAAATCTTTAATCCTTTTCAAAATGGTGAGTTTGTAGGAATTAGAGGTATGAGTTATCATGGTGCTGTAGTAGGAGCTGCGATTGCTTCTTACCTCTTTTCTCGTAAACACCCTGGTGTAATTTATAAAATTTTAGATGTTGTTGCCTTGGCTGTACCTGTTGGTTTTGTCTTTGGACGCATAGGAAACTTCTTAAACCAAGAGTTGGTTGGACGAGTAACTAATGTTCCTTGGGGAATCTATGTACAAGACCCTATCTCCCATCAATTTTTTCTTCGTCACCCCTCTCAACTCTATGAGGGGTTTTTAGAGGGAATTGTTATTGCTATTTTAATCTATCTCTATAGAAATCATCGAAAATTTGATGGAGCTTTAGTTGGAATTTATGGAGTAATGTATGGGACAGCACGTTTTATAGTTGAATTTTGGCGAGAAGCAGATGTACAGTTAGGTTATTATAATGGTTGGATAACTATGGGACAGATACAGAGTCTAGTGATGATAATACTCTCTATTGCTATTTATCTATTTTTTAAAAAGCATTCAACTAAGAGAGATGTTTAAGATAAGTATGGCTACTGTTATAAACAACAGTAGCCTATAGAAAATTAAAAGTGTGTTAACATTTTACTTTGTATTAAATGTCTTAGCTTCTTCGCCTTTGGTGAGGGCGATTGAAGTAATAAGTATACAATTGTAGTTGAAATAGTTCTCATAATTTTTTCTCCTTGAAGTTCCTTTGTAGTAGAAGTATAATTTAAGAATTAGTCATAAATATGAAAAAAAGATTAAGAAATTAAATTATTGTAAAAACTTATCTAAAAATATATAATATTTATTAACATATATTATTATATATTGTGTAATTAAAGAAATGTTATGATTCTCTCTTTTATAGTAACTAGGAGTGAATTATGCAAAAATTAAATATAGTATTGGCTACAACATTAGTTGTAAGCAGTTTCGTGTATGGTGGTGGAGATATTTTACCAGCCTCTATTGAACATGAAGAGGTTTATGTTCCTATTGAACCAGCAGAAGAGGTCGTTGCCCCTATAGTAGCTGAACCAGAACCAGTTCCCATTCCTCAATCTACACCAGCTCCACAACCTATTCCAGTAGCTGTCATACCTACTGTAAATATTTCCCCATCTGGATTTTATGTTGCTTTAGGTTTAAGTGATGCGAGATATGAACCAAATTGTGGCTGTAGAGGAACAGGAGATGTTGATAAAACAGCAGGTATTGCTGGAAGAGTTGGATATGACTTTAATCAATTTGTTGGTGTTGAAGCAAGAGCTATTCGAACTAATTGGAAATCAGAGGGAGGAAAACTTAAACACTATGGGGCTTTTTTAAAGCCGATGTATCCTGTAAGTAGTGCAATTACCCTTTATGGACTAGCAGGGTTAGCCGCAACAAAAACAGATGGAACAGGTAGACAACTAACTGATAGTAATGGGTTTGCTTGGGGTACAGGGCTAGAGTATGACCTAGGTCGAGACGACCGAGTAAAAGAGGGTAGATACTCAAGAGCTTTTGATGGTTATGGTGACCAAGAGAGTGGTTGGGGACTCTTTGCTGATTATGAAAGGCTTCTTCAAAAATCAGATGCTCCCGATTTAGATGCCATAAGTGTTGGTATTACTTATGACTTTTAAAGAGTAGTTTCACTACTCTTTCCTCCATATAACTCAATATAGACCTTAGAGATAGCAATTAAAAATGAGGTAAGTGCAGGTCCTAAAATCATCCCCCAAAAACCAAAAGAGCTCATTCCTGCAACAATGGAGAAGAAGATAATAAGTTCATTAATATGAACTGAACTATGCAAAATATCATCTTTTATGTAGCGAATAATAATAGGCTTAATAAAAGTATCTGCAATAATTGATATAACAACAATAGAGTAGAGAGCTATAATAATAGCAGAGTTAGAGTTTAGTGTCGTCCAAGCATAGAGTGAAACAGGCATCCAAACAATAGCTCCTCCTACAAAAGGAATAAGTGAAGCAAAACCATAAATTGTTCCTAGTAGAAGCCCGTTAAAACCAAAAAATGAGATAACAATACCAAAAAGCATTCCCTCAAAGATAGCAGTTACAATGATAGAGTAAAATACAATCTCCATAGTAGATGAAATCTCCTTAATAATCTGCTTTCCTTCATTGTCTCTCATAGGTAGAAAAGAGGCAATAATATAAAAAAGTTTATCGGTATAACGGTTAAGTACATAGTAAAAAACAATGACAAAAAAGACATTTTTTATAAAATCAATCCCTTGTGTTCCAGCTTTAGTAATAGTGATTGTAGAGGATTTAATGGTCTCTAATATCTGTTGATTATCTAGATTCTCTTGTGTCCATGCACCTAAAATAGGTATCTCCTCTGTTAATGAGATAATTTTAGAGGTTATTTGCTTAATAATATTTAAATCCATAGTTGCTAAAGCGTGTACTCCAATAGTAGCAATATAGATAATTGGTACAAAAAGAATAAGAAAGAGTAAGAGACTTAAAATAATTGATGAGATGTTTTCAGAGTGAATTGAGTCAGTAATTTTGACATGGACATTTGTTGTTGCCATGGTTAAAAGAAGGGCTACCACCATAGAGAGTAAAAAAGGTTGATAGATGGCATAGGCTCCTGCTAGTGCAAGAGCAAATAAAATAGCAATAATATAGTCATTTTTAGTTATCATATAACTTATTCTCCTGATGGGCTTAGTCGAAAGTAGGAGTAGGATTTCTCTGTAGCTATTCGTCCACGAGCTGTTCGTTCTATATAGCCATTAGCAAGAAGATATGGTTCTAAAACATCTTCAATCGTTCCCTCATCTTCACTAAGGGCTGCAGCAATAGTACTTAAGCCCATTGGACGACCTTTAGAGCTAATAAGAAACTCTAGTAGTCGAATATCCTCTTCATCAAATCCCAACTCATTTACTCCTAGTTGATTTAAGGCATATTGAGTTGTTTTAAGAAAAATTCTCTCTTCATTAGCAACTTCAGAAAAGTCACGAACACGTCGAAGAAGTCTAAGGGCTAACCTTGGTGTTCCACGGCTTCGTTTAGCAATCTCATGAGCTGCATCATCATTCGTTACTTTATCTAGTTTTATCGAAGCTAAATGAACAATTTCAGCCAGTTCCTCTGCTGTATAAAACTGCATACGAAAGTGCATTCCAAAACGTTCACGAAGAGGATGAGATAACATCCCTGCACGAGTAGTAGCCCCAATAAGTGTAAATCGTGGTAAATCAATCTTGACAGTTTGAGCAGCAGGACCAGAACCAATTATAATGTCTAGTCTAAAGTCCTCCATAGCAGAGTAGAGTATCTCTTCAATAGCAGGGGACATTCGGTGAATCTCATCTATAAATAAGATGTCTCCCTCTTCAATATTGGTTAAAATAGCTGCTAAATCACCAGACTTTTCAATCATAGGTGCAGCTGTGGTTTTAATTTGTGCATTCATCTCTGTGGCAATGAGATTTGCAATGGTTGTTTTACCAAGCCCAGGAGGTCCAAAAAATAGTATGTGGTCAAGTGCCTCTTCTCGTTTTTTAGAGGCTTCAATAAATACTTTTAGATTCTTCTTAATCTGCTCTTGACCAATATATTCATCCCAAGAAGAGGGGCGAAGGGAGACCTCTTCAATATACTCATTATCAAATTTTTCAATATCTACAACTCTTTCCATATCTCTCTTTTTATATATTATTTAACGGTGTTTTCGGGGGGAAACACCCTATAGGATTTTATTTTTAATAGGTATACTCTTGACTAGGAAACTCTCTATTTTTTACTTCACTTGTATATTTCTCTAAATTCTCACGAACCAACTCTGCACCATTACAATAGCGTTTTACAAATTTAGGTTTAAACTCTTCAAAAAAACCAAACATATCTGACCAAACTAGTACTTGACCATCACACTCTAGCCCAGCACCAATCCCTATGGTAGGAATGGTAATTGCATCGGTAATGGCTTTTGCAGCTTCACTTTTAACCCCTTCAACTACAATGGCAAAAGCCCCAGCAGCTTCAAGTGCTTTGGCATCTTCGACAAGTAAGTCTATGTCTGTTTTGTCTTTTCCACGTACTTTATATCCACCATCTGCACGAACAAATTGAGGCATTAGCCCAATATGTCCCAAAACAGCAATGGAGTTTTCAGTAAGTGCTTTAACAATATTGGCTCTCTCTTTTCCACCCTCAATCTTTACTGCTTGGGCATTGGTTTCTTGATATGCACGGGTGGCATTTTTAACAGCTTCACTCTTTGAGGTATAGGAGCCAAAAGGCATGTCTAAAACAATAAGAGGCAGAGATGCTCCATTACAGACAGCTTGGGTGTGGTAAATCATCTGGTCCATAGTGGCTGAAAGGGTGTCATCTTTTCCTAAAAAGCTCATGTTTAAGCTGTCCCCAACCAATATCATGTCAACATTTCCATCAAAAAGTTTAGCAAATAGGGCATCGTAGGCAGTTACCATAGTTATTGGCTCTACACCTTTCATCTTTGCAATGGTGCTTAAAGTTACTTTTTTCGCAACTTTTTCGGTATGAATACTCATTGTTTGTACCTTACTTAATTATTGAAGTGATTTTATCTAAAAAATGTATAATACCAACAATATTTTAAAAAAAGAGTCCCAATTGAAAAATTTAGTCGCATACATTACTACAGGTTACCCCTCTTTAGATTTTACGGTTGATATGGCTTTGGCATTAGCAGATGCAGGTGTTGATACACTTGAATTGGGTATGCCATTCTCAGACCCTGTTGCCGATGGTCCAGTTATAGAAAAAGCAAACTTAAAAGCACTGCAAGGGGGGTTTAAACTTGAACAGCTTTTTGAAGCCTCAAGAGAGATTGCCCCTAATATAGATACTTTATGGATGGGGTACTTTAATCCTTTCTACCATAAGGGTATGGAGTTTTTTATAGACCAAGCAAAAGAGAGTGGGGTAAATGGATTTATTATTCCTGATTTACCATTTGAAGAGGCACAACCCTATCAAGCTATGATGAGAGAGGCAGATTTGACTCTTATAGATTTTATTGCTCCTACAGATTCAAAAGAGAGAATTAAAGAGATTGTTGCAGACTCTCAAAAATTCATCTATTTAGTAGCTTATGCAGGTATTACAGGAGCAGGACAGAGTGAAGATTTACAAGCGATTATTGCAGATATTAAAGAGTATACGAAAACACCTGTCTATGTAGGGTTTGGTGTTGACCAAAATACAGCGAAAGAGAAAGCTAAAGGAGTTGATGGGGTTATCGTTGGTTCAGCTTTTGTTAAGGTACTCTTAGACGAATCACTTAACAATAGTCAAAAAATCACAAAAGTAGCCAGTTTAGCTAAAGAAATTAAAGAAAAAATTAACGAATAGTGAAAAAATAGGTTATAATATTAATATAATTTTTTAAAATGAATATAAGGAATGAATATGAAAAATAAAACTGCTTTAGAAGAGTTAGATAGTAAAATTACATTAATTTTAGAAAAATATGAAATACTTAAAGAGGAGAATCGTAAGTTAAAAGAGTCTGTTGAGTTAAATCGTGAAACAGAAGCAGAGTTGCGTAATGAGATTCTAAAACTTCGTGAAGAGGAGGAGTTGAGAATACTTGAAATTGAAGATATTGCACAGCGAATCAACCAAGCTATTGGAAAAAATAACGACTTTCAAATCTCAGCTTAGTATTGACATAAAAAAAAATTTGTGTTATAATTAATATTCCTTGTAGTAAATCATTACATGAATATTATGGGGGCGACTTGGTTTCGACTGGAATAGTCGGGGCTATGTGCATGTCGGACTGAGCAACTCCGTTATACGGCTCATCGCAATAACTGCAAACAATACAGATTACCGTCCAGCTCTCGCAGTAGCGTAGAGTTAAACAAACTTTTGGACTGCCCTGCTAGTGAGTGTCATCTTAGCTAGATTTTGGGTATCACAATCTGATGACTAT
>JALVEV010000261.1 GCA_027030605.1 Campylobacteraceae bacterium
TGAAGAGCTATAAGGTCTCTTTTGTCTCTGTTGAAATACTTTGTCTTAACAATAAAGTGCAACATCATATCTCGTACGTTTGACTCAAAGTTTCCACTCTGCTCACCATAGGTTTTGTAGGCATATTTAGAGAGTTCAACATCGTTTTTGGCAAATAGCTTTTCAGCCTTTTCATCTTCGCCTTGCATTTTTAAGATAGCAGACATATAGAGAGTTGCTAAGAAGTGTTTTTTATAAATTCCTTGTTCATAGAGTTGATTGGCTGTAGATTTACTAAGTTGATTGTGTTCAGCCAAGATATAAGCTGAATAGAGTCGGTGAAAATTAGTATATTTAGCATTGTAGTAACCATTTGCCGACGCTACACTGTTAAGCATTTTTAGTGTCGCTTTTTTCATTGATTCTCGTACAACACTATTGTTATTGTCTGCAATCTCTAAAATAGTTTGTGACGCATAGAGTGAAGCATAAGGGTTAACGGTATCTTCACCCTCCCAATAAGCAAACTCTCCCCAATAGTTTTGCATATTGTCAAGTTTTTTAACCCCTTGCAAGATAAAGTGTTGACTCTTTTTAACAAGTCTGTCACTGTTAAAGAATGGTTTAGCAAAGTGCATAGCCGAGAGTTTAGAAGAGGTCTGTTCAGCACACCCATAAGGGTACTCTACAATATATTTTAAATCGTTTCGTAAAGCACCAATTAGGTTGTTAGACAGAGTAATATAGGCTGTTGCCCCCTTATACTCTTTTGGTATAGATAGAGTCTCTTTTTGGTTAGAGATACCCTTAAAGGTCTTGGTAGAGAGAGCATAAGCAGAGTAGATTGGTAGCTCTACCTCTTTGCTAATCTCCTCTTTTCCATCATTGGCTATAAGGGTGATTTTTCCTTTTCCAACAGCATTTGCTAAGAGTGTTGAGTCAATAACCCTAGAGCTATTGGCAGGTATCTCTACCTCTTTTTTGCTAAGGTTTAGAGTCAAGTTGTCTGAAACTTTAGCAGTAAGTGTAATCTTTTTAGCCTCTTTAGTGGTATTGAAAATACGAATAGGAACATCTACCTTATCTCCATTTAGTGTGTAGAGAGGGTAAGATGGTTTTATCATGATATCATCTTTTACAACAATATCTTTTTGAGCTACACCCACACTATCTTTGTCAATGGCAATCGCCACAACCGAAGCACGTCCATTAAACTCAGGTATATCTACAGTTATGTTTCCTTCACCATCTTTTAACTCAACAATGCCAGACCAAATCATAAATGGTTTAATCCGTTTTCCTAAATCTGCTGGAAGGTGTTTGCGTTTTTTACTTAGTGCGTCACCAGCCCCAAAGTCAACTAACTTTCCTTTTGCAATATAGCTTAAGAGTTGGTCATAAAGGTCGTAGTTACTTAGTGCTTTGTTTGGCTGTTTGTTAAAGTAGTCAAAGAGTTTTGGTGCTTTTTGTTCCACTAGTTGTAGAATGGCTCTATCAACAATACTAATAACTACTTTGCTAGGTCTGTTGGTTTTAACTCCAAAACTAAGAGGCACTTTAGATTTGGTTGAGTTTGGTAAGGTAAGCTCTACTTTTATCTTGTGTTCATCTCTATTGGCTTTAACAAAGGCATACCCCATAGCTCTAAATGGAATTAGTTTTGAGTCACTATCACTAGCACGAATCACAGTAGCGTGTAGGTAGAGACCTTGCTTCATATTGGAGTTGATTTTAAGCGATGTCTTAGCCACCCCTTTTTTAATTTGAACTAATTTATAGCTCTCTACTCTCTCATCTTCTAAAGTT
>JALVEV010000262.1 GCA_027030605.1 Campylobacteraceae bacterium
GCTTTAATATAAGGCTCAAAAATCGTAGCTATCTTCTGAACCTCTGGCATATCATAAGGGTTCTGAATCTCGATTCGCTCACCATTGGTCATCTCAACTTCATAGACAACCGTTGGTGCAGAGGCAATAAGCTCTAGGTTAAACTCTCGCTCTAAACGCTCCTTTACTACCTCCATATGTAGCATTCCAAGAAAACCTACCCTAAAACCTGAACCAAGTGCAAGTGAACTCTCTGGTTCATAGGTAATAGAGCTATCATTAAGTTTTAACTTATCTAATGCGTCACGCAAGTCTTCAAACTTATCTGTCTCAATAGGGTAGATTCCTGCAAATACAAAAGGTTTAGCACTCTCAAATCCAGCAATAGATTCAGCAGTTGGATTTTTAGCATCGGTAATGGTATCTCCTACTTGAAGCCCATCGACACTCTTTAGACCTGTAACTACAATACCTATCTCGCCTGTGTTTATTTTAGAACTCTTAATAGGAGCAATAGGATTAGGGTACATCAAATCTAGTACAATATGCTCCTCTTTTGTACTCATAATCTGAATCTTTTGCCCCTTCTCTATAGCCCCATCATAAACACGCACTAGAGCCAAAGCACCTAAGTAGTTGTCAAACCAAGAGTCATAGATTAGAGCTTTAGTAGGAGCCTCTTCATCTCCACTTGGAGCAGGAATACGCTCTACAATAGCCTCAATAAGTTCAGGTACACCCTCACCTGTCTTTGCAGAGACTAAAGAGTGTTCAGTACAATCTAGTCCAATAGCATCTTCAACCTCTTCAAGTACTCTTTCAGGTTCAGCAGCAGGAAGGTCTATCTTGTTGACTACAGGTATAAGTTCTAAATCGTTATCTAAAGCAATATAAACATTAGCTATAGTTTGAGCCTCTACCCCTTGTGCAGCATCAATAATCAGCAATGCCCCCTCACTAGAAGCTAAAGAGCGACTCACCTCATAAGAGAAGTCAACATGCCCTGGAGTGTCAATAAGATTTAGAATATAGTGTTCACCACTCTTTGCAATATAATCTAATCGAACCGATTGAGCTTTAATGGTAATACCACGCTCTTTTTCAATATCCATAGTATCCATAACCTGTGCCGACATCTTACGGTCAGAGACAGCGTTACACTCTTGAATAATTCTATCAGCCAAAGTTGATTTACCATGGTCAATATGAGCAATAATCGAAAAATTTCTAATGTGCGATTGAGATATATTATCTGCCATTTAGTTCCTTCATAGGTTCGGTAACACCAAACATCTTAATTGGTCTCAAATAAAGAATTTACACTCTCATTGTTATAAACACGGCGAATTACTTCACCTAACATTTTAGCTGTTGAGAGAACTTTAATTTTACTGCAACTACCATTTCTAAGAGGAATAGTATTGGTCACTACCAATTCATCTAAATCACCATTTTCAATACGCTCAAATGCAGGACCAGAAAGTACAGGATGAGTACAACACGCCATTACAGATGTTGCCCCTTTAGCTTTAAGAGCAGCAGCTGCTTTTACCATTGTTCCTGCTGTATCTACCATGTCATCTATCATAATGACATCTTTACCCTCAACATTTCCAATAATATTCATTACCTCTGACTCATTAGCTTTTTCACGACGCTTATCAACAATAACCATCTCTAAACCCATAGTCTTAGCAAAATATCTAGCACGTGCAACCCCACCAATATCTGGACTTGCAACTACAGGGTTTTTAAGGTTTTTACCTTTAACATAGTCATTAAACAAAACAGCACCATAGAGATTATCTACAGGAATATCAAAAAAACCTTGAATCTGAGAGGCGTGTAAATCAACCGTTACAACTCTTGTAATTCCTGCTGTCTCCATAAGATTAGCTACTAATTTAGCCGAAATAGGCACTCTTGGCTCTGCTTTTCTATCTTGTCTAGCGTAACCATAGTAAGGAACAACAGCTGTAATAGAACGTGCCGATGAACGTTTAAGAGCATCTACCATAATAAGGAGTTCCATCAAGTTAAAGTTTGCTGGTGCCGAAGTTGGTTGTAAAATAAAGACATCTTTACCTCGAACACTCTCTTCAATTTTAACATTAATTTCATTGTCTGAAAATTTTGTAATCTTCGCTTTAGAGAGTGGCTGTTCGAGATACTCTGAAATCTCTTGAGCCAATTCTGGGTTTGCTGTACCTGAAAAGAGCATATATCCTGTCATCTGTTTACCTTAGTCAATTTAATTGTCGAATTCTACCAATTTTTGGCTAATAGTGTGATAACTACAACTGAATTAACTTCAAAGGATTCATATGTTTATTGTTTTTTGTTACTTCAAACATCAAACTCTTCTCTACTTTTCCAATAACAGTTCCACGTGCCACTTTTTTCCCAACACGAATTCCAGGAGCTAAACGAGAGAGTTTTACATAAATAGTATGAATACCATTATTATGTTCTACAATAACCACTCTACCTAACATTCCACCTGAATTTTCGGCAAAAGCAATTTTTCCTGCTAAAACAGAACGTACCTTTGCACCTGCATAAGGGGCTTTTAATGTGATAGATTTATTAAAAATTTTAAACTTATAGATAGGGTCTATATAGGTACCATACTTTTTAATAACTCTCGCCCCTCTAATAGGAGAGATAGTTTTACCACCTCTATATTTAGTAGTTACCTCTGAAGATGTAATCTTTGAAGCTTTTTTACTCTTTTTAGTAGCTAGTTTTGCTTCACTCTTACGTTTAATAATTTTTAAATTTGCTAACTTCTGTTCTAAACGTTTTCTACTTGCTTTTATTTTGTTAAAACGCTTTTCATAAATGGCTTTATCTCGTGCAAGACTTTTAATTAGTTTCTCTTTTTGGGCTTTCTTCTCTTGAAACTCTTTTCGCTCTTTTATAAACCTTTCAAGACGTTTAGAAATATGAGACTGCTTTAACTTTAACATTGCTTTTTTATCATTAAGTCTCTCTATGTCTCTTTGAAACTTCTCCATCTCTTTGGCATTCTCTTTAGCATATACCCTATAGACTTCTTTCATCATTATAGAATCAGGAGTTGGTTGTTTAAGCTCATCTTGAGCCAATGCTAATGAGAAATTTTTAGCCACTAAATCGAGAAATTTTCTCTTTTTTTTCTCAATATCCTCACTAATCGAATCTAACTTAGCTGTAAACTTCTTTTCCTCTTTTTTTAATCGTAAAAATTCAGCTTCATTCTTTTGAATATCTTTTGCTAGTTCTGCTAATTTATTAGACAATACCTTTTGCTCTTTTTTAGCAGTCAATATCTTCTTTGCCACTAAAGAGAGTTTTCTGTCCATCTTTTTATATTCAATCTTTTTACTCTGTAACGCTTTTTTACTCTGTTTAATTTTACTATTGAGTGAACTTGAAAAGAGTAATGAGCATGAAAGAAAAAGAAGTAAAAAGAGTTTCATCTACTTCTCCTTGACATTAACAACAACTAAAAATACAGCTATCATCACCACGGTTATAGCGACAAAAAGTAAAATAAATACATCACTAAATCTAAAGACTGCTTCAACATTATCAGATAAAATCTCCATTTGACTACCTTGAACCCATGAGTTTTTAAAAAGATAGAAGAGCCAAGAGGTCAAAATAGCTGAAATAACAGCATCTATCAATGCCATATTAATTAAAACTTTTGAACGCAAAAAGAGAGAAGCTCCAAAAATCTCCATTACCTTCATACGCTCTGCATGTAAAAAGTTCCAAACTTCCATCTGCTTAACAATAAGAAAAAAACCTATAATGGTCATAAAAATTATAAAAGTTTGAAATGAGAACTTAATAAAAGAGAAGAGTTCATACTTAGACTGATAGGCATATTGAAAAGTTTCAATACTTAAAATAGAACTACTCTTTTGAAGATTCTTCTTAACAGACTCTAACTCTTCTACGGTTAAGTACCCATCTAGTTTCAATGAATAAAAATTGGGTAGAGAAACCTCAAGATTTTTTATTTTAGAGTTATTTTTGTCCATATTTAGACGCTTTAAAATTTTAGATTTCTCAAGCTCTTGCACCTGCTCAATATGAGAATCCCATGCTTTAAAGTCATCTATACTCATTTCATCTTTTGAGACAACCATCATGCTGTAACCAGCTTGAAGCCCCTTCTCAAAGCTATCGGTTGTACGGTCAAAGACAATAAAAAACTCCAAACCAAGTAAAATGGCAACCAGTGGAAAAATAAGTGATATATGACCTTTAATGAACTTCATAAACGCTCCCATCCTCATCAATAGTAAAATGTCGGTAAGGAATATTAAATACCATTGGAATTTGGTGAGTTACCACCACTACAGTTGTATCTAACTGATGACATGCATTCTCCATCAAATCCCAAATGACATTAGAGGAGTACTCATCAAGGTTTCCTGTTGGTTCATCTGCCAAAATTAAAAAAGGGTTTTTAGCTAAAGCACGAGCCACCCCTACTCTTTGCTGTTCACCACCAGAGAGTTCCATAGGATATTTCTCCTCTTTTCCACTCAACTTTACATGGTGCAAAAGTCGTTTAGCTTGTGTCTCTTGTACTTCAGCTGAATATCCTGAAATCCATAAAGGTAATACAACATTTTTTTTAACTGTCCACTCATTTATAAGCTTATAGTCTTGAAAAACAATCCCTAAATGAGTTCTCAACTCTTGTAGATTTTTTTTGTTAATACCTACCATATCTAACCCACCAACTACGAGTGAACCTGATTCAGGAGAGAGATTACCATAAAAAGATTTTAACAGTGTAGATTTTCCTGAACCACTTGGACCTGTAATAAATACAAAATCACCTTTTTTTATAGAAAAAGTAGCATTTTTGATAATCTCTTCATCATTTTCATAGCCAAGTGAAAGGTTAGTCGCAGTAATAACATTAGGCATTCAGATTCTCCATAATTTTTAGATGTGTTTTATAGTTAGTGACCGTTTTAACAGGGTTTGCATGAAAATAGTAAGCTTTATCTCTGTCTAGATAGATATATTTATGTTCAGGTCTATCAAAACTACCAAATGCTAATTTAATCAGAATTGCCTCATCTTCAATATAAAACAGTCGCTCAAAATGTATAAAAAAACCTTCAAAAAGTTGGGGTTTATAAGATATTTTATCTAAAATCTCTTTTTTATAGACCACATCTTTAAAAGAGAAGTCAAAATCAATCACTCGCTCCTTGGACTCCTCTAAAGAGGTTACATAGACATCATAAATATCTTTTTCTTGTTTAAGCCAACGTGCTTCATACTTACTCGTTATCTCTAGAGCCTCATTTTTACGAACCTCTACAGAGGTTTTAGCAACACCCTCTCCAAGGAATGTCTCAAGTGAATACCAAAAATATTTGTGAGAGTCCGTCCTAAGCTCAAGTCGTCCACCCTTTTCAAGCACACGCATTGACTCCTCTAAAAATGAGCTTGAGATAACCCTGCGTTGTGGTTTCTTGTCCCAAGGTACAGGGAAATGAACAAATATTTGATGACAAGAGTTTGAAGGAATCATCTCTAACAGAAGTCTTGCATCATAGTTAACTACCCAAATATTTTTTAAATTTTTTAGTTCAATCTGCTTTAAAACTTGTGTTGCCGATGGTGTATGAATTTCAATTCCAATAAAGAGTCTATCTGGATGTTTCTGGGCTTGATATAGTAGATGTTTTCCTGACCCAAAACCTACCTCTATAGAGACTGAATCAAAAGGGAACTCTATATCGACAAAATCCTCTATCTTCTTCTCATACTCTGATGATTTTACCTCTCTCATAGGGTGTATCGCAATATTTGAACCTAAAATATCTAACTCTAATCCATTTGCTAAATCAGTAATAGCTTGTTTAACTAAATTAACTTTTAGTGGTCGTGTAACCTTATCATACTTTAGTAACCATGACTTCTCATTCTTTTTAATATGAAGAAGAAAAGATTCATCTTCATGTAATACACCTATTAACTCATCTTTTGAAAAGCTATCTTGAGCTTTAAAAAGAACCTCTGTCTCTCTATACTTCTTTTTTTGAATAAGAGAAGTATCAAACGGCTTAACCCTAATATGTGGCATTAGCTCTCTACCTTGTCACAATAACAATATTAGCACTTGGTTTAGAGATACTATCATCAAACCCAACAGCAATGACACGATAGCTATAGCTATTTCCTGGGGCAACTGTCGTATCTATATACTCTGACATCATTCGATGCTTAACTATTCCTATCCATTTCCATTCACCACCATTCATACTTCTTTCAATCTTATACATTTTTATTCTCATATCGGTATGTGGTCTCCAAAGTAATTTAATAGTATTAATCGCTTTTTGATACCCTTTAAAAAAAGTAACTGGAGCTAAAGGAGGAAGTGTTTTAATATTAATCACTTTCCCATGAGGTGATTCAAACCCATTTCGTAATGTTGTAAATGTATAGGTATAGGTACTATTTTGTCGTAGCTCAGTATCAACATAGTGAGAAGCAAAAGGATTACGTATCGTTGCAATTTTAATAAGTTCTTTAGTAGGGCTATTGACATACTGATTGGTTGCTGTTCGATATATATTATATCCTTGTATCCCTTTTTTATCCATTGGTTGCCACTCAAAAGCAACCGAGGTATTACTTGGAATTGCTCTAACATTATCAAGTTTTGGTAACCTTGGGTCTAACTGTTCATTACCCAAACTAGCAAATGAAGAAGGGTTACATCCGTTCAGTAATAGTAGTAAAATAGCTGTCAATGAGATTTGCATTAATCTTTTCATCAACCTCTCCTTTGTTAAAATTTTTAGTTATAAATTCTTGCATATCAGGAAAGAGTGGAGCTACAAACTCCATCTTCTCTTCTGTTGTTGGATGAAACAGATATAATTTATATGCGTGTAAAAATACTCTATCTATTGTATCTTTTTTGCTCTTAAATCCATATAAAGCATCTCCTAGTATATGTCTTCCTAAACTCTCTAAATGGACACGAATCTGATGGGTTCTACCTGTAAAAAGTTTAACTGCTATAAGCTCTTGTTTTTTCTTATTCTCAACCAATTTACAAAAGGCAGACTTTGCCTCTTTCCCATTGGGAACTACGTCCATCTTTAGTCGATTATTAGGGTTTCGACCTATTGGCTTCTCTACAATACCACTATCTTTTAATGGATAATCAATAAGTGCCAAGTAGTAACGCCCCATACTTTTGTCTTGGAGCTGTTCACTTAACTTTTGATGAGCCTCATTAGTTTTAGCTATTACTAAAGCTCCTGTAGTCTCTTTGTCGATTCTATGCACAATTCCATGTCGCTCTTCTCCTGAAATAGTCGAAAGAGAGACCCCTTTT
>JALVEV010000263.1 GCA_027030605.1 Campylobacteraceae bacterium
AGTTCCAGTAAACCTAAACGCCATTATGCTAAAAAGCGAATTCTCCACTAGATACTACCGTTTTGAGCCATAATTTATAACTTAATCAATATTTTATGCTACTATGCAATTCTTTCTATTGCTTAACTCAAATGTTGTATTGGAATTAAATAATACCAAACCTAAATGCAAACATACACTTGTAAATTCAGTTAAACCATAATAATTCTAGTTACAAAATCTACTTTTTTGCAAAGTTTTTAAATATGTGCCTTTTATGTTGTTTACATTTAAGTTTATTAACCTATAATACATTTACTCCCATTTTATGGTAGTAAATGTATAAAGGAGTTGTATGAAATATATAACATTAATTGCTCTAGCATCTACATTTTTACTGTTTACTGGATGTGAAAACAGTGATTTTAATAAATCTATAAATAGAGATGTATTAGAAAAAACAGATAAGTGGTATGAGATTGACTCTAGTAGAGATCTCTATATGACATTCAAGTTTAGCAAAAATAGATTAACAAAAAAAATCTATAGTGATAGCAACTTCAACGATTTAATAGATACAAAAAGTTTTAATGTATATTATAGTGATGATGATAAATTTAATGTAACAGAAGATGGTGTTAATTATAGTTGTGAAGCTACTACATGCAATAAAGATGAATTTGTTATTATAAGTTGTAAAGCAAACGAAAGTGATCTTAAAGATATTCTATATTGTGGCTGGAATAGCCAAGACAAAGCAAAAGCAAATATGCAATAGATAACCCAATGCAGGGTTATCTTTATACTTTAAGCTCTTTTGCCCAATTTTGCATAACTTCATTCATAGCTTCATTTGGTGCATCCATAGAGCTAATGGCAAAACTATCCTCTAATTCACATACGCTAATACTTCTTGGACGAACTGCTCCAACAATTGGCTTTGGAATCTCTTTTCCAAAACAGAAGATAATATTCTTTAAATCTTTAATTTCAGGTGCAATATTGTGCTCTTTTAGTGAACTTGTATGTGCATAATGGTCAAACACTGCAATAAATACACCGATTGGGTGAGCCTCAATTTTTGATTTAAAGTACTCTATAATCTCATCAACACTCTTTTGTGCAACTTCATCTTTTTTTAACTCTAAACTCCAAACTGGATATTTCTCTTTAAAACTTATCTGCTTCATAATTTTACCTTATCTTAAATTTATTACAAAATTATAGTAAATATTTCTTTTAATATCCTTTTGGATATAATCTTGTAATAGGAGAATTTATGTACTCTAAAATCCCACTAATTGCTTTTCTATCTCTAATTTTAGCTATGCTTATATGGGGTAGCTCTTTTGCCGCACTTAAGGTAGCGTTAATTGATACAAAACCCTACACTATAATTTTTTTAAGAATGGCAATTGCAAGTAGCTGTTTTCTTATCTTTATAAAAAGCTTTTTAAAATATAAATTTAGTAAAAAAGATATTAAATATATACTACTGCTCTCACTTTTTGAACCGGCTCTATATTTTATTTTTGAAGTAAATGCTCTTCGCTTTACATCAGCTTCGCAAGCTGGAGTAATAACCTCCACAATGCCAATTATAACAGCAATTTTTGCAGGCATTATCTTAAAAGAGTTGATTACAAGAAGATTGATTATCGGCTCTATAATTTCAATGCTTGGAGTTGTAATGTTAAGCAGTTACGCCAATGCCACCACCCATGCAAGCAATCCCCTTTTAGGAAACTTGCTAGAGTTAGGTGCAATGGTATGTGCTGCGGGGTACACAATTGTTGCAAAAC
>JALVEV010000264.1 GCA_027030605.1 Campylobacteraceae bacterium
TGAAAATAATATGAGCAAAATCGAATCCTTTTTATCTGATGAATTTAAAGATAGAATTTCAAAGGAACAGTTGGCAGACTATTTAATTTTAAATGATTTTCTCAACCATAAAGAGTCAAACCTCTCCGTGGTAAATGATGCTAAATATAAAGATAAAAAAGTGATAAGCGGTACAATCATTAACAGTGATGGCTCTGCATCACCAATTAAAATTGTATTAAAAAAAGAGGGTAATGAATGGAAAATTTACTCTATAGAGAAAAAACTCACTCAAAAAGAGTTAGTAAAAAAGAGCAAAATGCTCCAAGCAAAACAGTTTTATCTTCAGTTAGCAAGAGTTAATTTACACTATTTAGCACAAGCACTACATGATAATAATATGACATCATTTTATAAACATATCTCCAAAAAGTGGCAAGAGAAAACGACTACTAAAAAGCTTGAAGAAAATTATGGTGTACTGCAGAAGAAGAAACTTAATCTTTTAGCTTTAGATAAAGCTGTTCCTGTTCTAACAAAAATCGATATTGCTAAAGATAATCTCTTGACAATTAAAGGGTATTATAAAATTGCAAAAAGCAAGAAAAGACTCTATTTTGTTGAGAAGTTTATTAATGAAAATAAAAGATGGGCACTTGTTGCATTAGGTATTGTTATACGGTAATTGTTAAATCATGTACCTTATAAAAGTTCCTCTTTTTATAGCTCTTTTTCTGATAGGGTGTGGTAGTCCTTATGTTTATAAAAATGGCTATAAAGTTGAAAAAGAGGTTGATACGAGTGATATAACAATAGAGAGTATTCAAAAGAGTCCAGATATTCAAAAAAAAATTATTGTTGTAGATTCAATTATTGATGCAAGAGTAGCAAAAGAGATTGCGGTTAAATTGAGATATTTAGATGGTAAAGTAAAAGTTATTAATCTCTATTTAACGACAGAAGGGGGTTGGCTTACTGATGCTTTTAAAGTTGTTGATTCAATAAAAAGTATTCAAACACCAGTTAATATCTATGTAAAAGATTATTGTAAATCTGCTGGAGTAGTCATTTTGTTAGGTGCTACAGGTAAAAGATTTGCCTATAAAGATAGTTTCATTATTTTACATTTTAATAGAGACTATGATTCTAATAATAGTTTGTCTCAAATCAATACACAAAGATTTGAAAATATATATAAAACTAGGAGTAATATCCCATTATCGTGGTATCCTTTAAGTGGGGATAGGATTATTAAGCTCAATGCTCTAGAAGCAAAAAAATATAGCATAATTGATGAAATTTTATAACTTTAGAATGGTGTTCAAACTTACATATTCAGGGCACTACAACTCTTTTTCTTGTCAATATTATGTTAAATCAAAAATTTACTCAATGATAACTCTTTGAGAGGATAAAATTAATTTCTCTTTAAGTCTTTTTATACCATTATGTTACTAAAAAAATGGAGGATGAAATGTATAAAAATGTAGTTGTGATAAATGAGACAGAGCATAAAGAGAAAGGGGCTAAAAGTTTACCAAACTTCTCGTATGCTAAAAATTTTAATTCATGTATAATTGTTAGTGATGAGTTTTATGAAGTTTGCAAAAATTATCCAATTCTTTTTGCAAAAAATAGTGATGGTTGGTATGCTTTAGCACTTTTTGGTCTTGATGGAGAAAATAATTTTGTTAATCGAAAAGGTGAGTGGAAAAAGGGATTTTATATTCCAGCTTATGTACGGAGATATCCATTTATTTATGTAAAAGATGGAGAAAATCTCTTTTTAGGG
>JALVEV010000265.1 GCA_027030605.1 Campylobacteraceae bacterium
ATTTAAGAGTCATACCGACACGGAAGTGATTATCTATGCTTATATTGAGTGGGGAATTGAGTGCATACATAAATTTAATGGTATGTTTGCTTTTTCTCTTTATGATAACTTTAAAAAGAGATTCTATTTGGTACGAGACCGATATGGTATTAAGCCTCTCTATTATCATATTACAAAAGAGAATACACTCATTTATGCTAGTGAGATAAAGTCTATCTTAGAGTATAAAGAGTATCAAACAGAGATAGACAAAGAGGCTCTTTTGGAGTACTTTACCTTTCAAAATATCTTTACCAATAAAACACTTCATAAAGATATTCAAATCTTAGAGGCTGGACACTACTTTGAGATAGATTTACAAACCCAAGAGATAGATAAAACTCAATATTGGGATTTTGACTTCTCAAATCCTCTTAAAATCAAAGATGAGAGAGAGTATACCGAAGAGTTAGATAGACTCTTTAACCAAGCAGTAAAACGGCAACTGGTTGCTGATGTACCCATTGGGAGTTATCTTAGTGGGGGGATGGACAGTGGTTCTATTACAGCTATTACCTCTGAACACTTTAGAGGAACAGGCAACTACTTAAACACCTTTACCGTAGGCTTTGACCTAAATAGTGCTAGTGGAATGGAGCTTAGTTTTGATGAGAGAGCTAAGGCTGAATATATGTCCTATAAATTTAAGACTGAACACTACGAGATGGTCTTAAAGTCAGGAGATATGGAGAGGTGTATGTCCCAGTTTGCCTACCATCTTGAAGAGCCTAGAGTGGGACAGAGTTACCCTAACTTTTATGCCTCTAAGTTAGCCAGTAAGTTTGTTAAAGTTGTACTAAGTGGTGGTGGTGGAGATGAGCTTTTTGCTGGGTATCCTTGGCGATACTACCGAGCTACTAACAATAAGAACTTTGATGAGTATATTGATAAATATTATGGTTTTTGGAAACGGCTTATTGACAATAGAGACGTTCAAAAAGTTTTTGCCCCTATTTCAGATGACATTAAAGATGTCTGGACACGAGATATTTTTGCCAATGTCTTTAAAACCCCCTCTACATTACAAACTCCTGAAGAGTATATTAACCACTCTCTCTACTTTGAAGCAAAAACTTTTCTTCATGGTATTTTAGTGGTTGAAGACAAACTCTCTATGGCACACTCCTTAGAGACAAGAGTTCCCTTTTTAGATAACGATTTGGTAGATTTTGCACAGAAAGTACCTGTCAATATGAAACTAAAAAACTTAGATAAAATCACAAGAATGGACGAAAATGAGATAGGCAAAATGCACAAAACTAATGATGGAAAGGTTATTTTACGAAAAGCGATGAGTCCCTACATTCCTGAAGATATTCATCAAGCTGTAAAACAGGGCTTTAGCTCTCCTGATAACAGTTGGTTTAAAGGAGAGAGCATAGAGTTTGTAAAAGAGAAGCTTTTAAACAGCGATGCACATATCTATAAATATATGGACAGAAGAGCTGTTGAGAAACTAATTAATGAACATCTAAGTGGAGAGAAAAATAGAAGACTTTTTATATGGTCTCTCTTAAATTTTGAAGAGTGGAGTAATATTTATGGTTAATATAGAAGCCGATATCAACAAGACAACACTAAAAGTCTGTTCTCGTTGTATCTATGATGAGAGGGTAGCCTCTATTAGTTTTGATGAAGAGGGTGTCTGTAACTACTGTCATCAGCTTGAACAGTTAAAAAAAGATTATGGAACAGGAGAGAAGAAGGGTGAAGAGGAG
>JALVEV010000266.1 GCA_027030605.1 Campylobacteraceae bacterium
AAACTCTATTGTTAACTCTTATAAGTTAGGTTATAAATTGGTTTCTATTTTTTAAACTCTTCCATCTCTTTTTTTATTTTATCATACAACTCCCTTAACCAAGGGTGTTTGTTAGCTTTTGTAATATTTACATTCATCTTTCTAAAATCAACAGGGGCTAAAATGACTTTAATATTTTGAATCCCTACCTTTTCAGCTAAAAAGTATAGTTGTTCAATGTTCTCATCTCCAATAGGAATACACCCAACAGTACGGTTACTGCCATGAATCATAATGTCACCACCTAAGTTGGTTCGTCCCTCTCTTTTTGCCATCTTTCTATCAAAAGCATTGGGGTAGTTAATTCGCATAGAGAGGTGAAATTTACTATTTGGGTTGAGGTAAGAGATACCGTAAATACCCTCTGGAATCTGTCTGTCGCCCTCTTTACACTTTGGTCCAAGTATACCTGAAAAGGCTGTAAATGGGTAGGTAGCTATTAGGTGTTGCTCTCCCTCATTGTCTTCTCCCCAAACTTCAAGTTGCTGTTCATACTTTAGCCCTATAAGGGTTAGTTTTTTTGGGTAGCATATAAAGTTACTATCTGCTAAGTGACGAAAGAGTTTCTGTTTTGGTGTTAAGATTTCAGGTTCAGGGCAGATTGGACACTCTTTTTCTACAATCTTAGGCTCTGTTTGATTGCACTCAGGAGGAGTGGGGCAGGGTTGGCACTCTTTGTCAATAACTTTAACAGTTTGAATTTGAGTTGTGCAGTATTTTTTGTAGTAGGGCATCCAGATATCCTCTCCATATATATAAAATAGTACAATAGAGCTTAAAAGTAAGATAGTAAAAAGTAAGAAGTGATATATAAGATTTTTCATAGTGCTATTTTAGCATAAAACACTATAGGTTTAATTTTATTAAAATAATATTTATAAAAATCTAATTCATATATATTCCCACCAATAAAGGTGGGAGTTAGTAGAAGTTAGAATTATTTAACAAGAGTAAGTAGAGATATACTCGTAAGCTGTTGGTCTTCCCTCAACAGGTATAACGTGTCTATCAAACATATAATCAACATACTCTTTAATATACTCAGGACTCATAATTGGAGCTAGGAACTCATGGTCTTTTTCAAGTCCCTCAAGAGCATCTCTAAATGAGTTTGGAAGTTCAGGAATTCCTCTTGCTGCTATCTCATCTCTACTAAGCTCAAATAGGTCTTCGTTAATTGGTCCTACTAAGTCATAACCACCATTTTTAATTCCATCAAGACCAGCCATCATAAGAACAGCAAATGCAAGGTAAGGACAAGATGTAGAGTCAGGGAAACGAGTCTCAATTCTAGTTGCCTTCTCTCCTGCACCATAAGGAATACGACAAGCAGCAGAACGGTTTTGGCTAGAGTATGTTAAGATTCTTGGAGCTTCAAATCCTGGAAGTAGTCTCTTGTAAGAGTTTGTACTTGGGTTTGTAAATGAAGCAACTGCCTCTTTGTGTTTAAAGATACCACTTAGGTAGTCAAGTGCTGTTTTAGAAAGATTAGCGTATGCTCCCTCTTCATAGAATAGGTTTACTCCATCTTTCCATAGAGATTGGTGAACGTGCATACCGTTACCGTTGTCATTGTAGATAGGTTTTGGCATAAATGTTGCCGATTTACCATTGAGGTGTGCTACCATCTTTACAACATATTTGTACTTTTGAACATTATCAGCAGCTGTAATAATGTCAGAGAATACAATACCAATCTCATGTTGACCCTGTGCAACTTCGTGGTGACCTAAAACAACCTCTAGTCCAACATCTTCAAGAACTTGCATCATCTCTGCTCTTAAATCTACACCAGAGTCTGTTGGCATTGTTGGGAAGTACCCACCTTTAATTCTTGGTCTATGACCCATATTACCCATTTCACCGTAGTCAGCAGCATCTGCCCAGTGACCTTCATCTGTCTCTACTTTGAATGATTGATGGTTGTCATTGTCAACAATTTTAACATCATCAAAAATAAAGAACTCATTCTCTGGACCAAAGTAAGCAGCGTCTGCTACACCAGCTTCATCAAGTGCTTTAAGTGCTTTTTTAGCAATACTTCTTGGACATTTAGCATAAAGCTCACCTTTATAGATGTCATAAACATCACAGATAACAACTACAGTGCTATCAGCTGTAAACGGGTCAAGGAATGCAGAACCAACATCTGGCTTAAGAAGCATATCAGACTCATTAATTGGTTGCCAGTTTTCAATTGAAGAACCATCAAATGGAAGACCACCCTCTAGTTGACCTTCATTAACAGCACTCATTCTGTACGAAATATGATGCCATGCACCTTTTACATCTGTAAATCTAAAGTCTACAAACTCTACTTCATTATCTTCACAGAATTTAAAAAATCCAGCTACATCATTCTCTTCTACAAATTTACCCATTGGTAATCTCCTAAAAATTAAGTTGCCTTGATTGTATCAAAGATTTTTATAAAAGTTATAACTTTTATGCCTAAAAAATAATCAATTCTTTTTCACGTTGTTCAAAAGTAACAGCTTTACTGTAACCAACTTTTTTAGCTAATTTTTTAACTTCATCATACTTAAAGCCTACTTGTCCAATAGCATGAGCATCAGAAGAGAAGGTAATGGGAATATCAAGTTCATAAGCAACTTCAAGTAGAGATTGGGAAGGGTATATCTCTTTACATGGTTTTCTTAGACCTGCTGAGTTTAATTCTAGTACCATATTTGCTTTTTTTATGGCTTTAAGAGCAGGGGTAGCGATGGAGCGAATATCTCTTTTAGGAAGAAAATTAAAAACCTTAATAAGGTCAAGGTGTCCTACTATGTCAAAGTAACCTATTTGTGCCATCTCTTCTATGTTACGAAAGTACTCGTGCCATATCTCATCAATGTTCCGTTTAGAGTACTCTTCATTAAACTCTGGATTATCAAATCCCCAGGTACCTAAAAAATGGACAGAGCCAATAAGATAATCTACGTTAGATTCAATAACCCGTTTATCTATATGTCCTTTTAGGTAGTCAACTTCATAGCCTAGAAGTATCTTGATTTTACCTTTATACTCTTTTTGTAAAGAGAGTACATCATTTTCATAATCTTTCATCTCTTCAAATTTAAGACGGTAATATTCATCAAAATCCATAGGGGCATGTTCTGAAAAGCCGTAAATGTCAATGCCAAGTTCAATAGCACGTTCAATATAGCTCCTCATTGAGCCTTTAGCATGGTTACATCTGGTAGTGTGGTTGTGTAGGTCTATTCTCATAGAGACATTGTAACATAAAATTACAATGTCTTAGAAGTGTTAGTAGTTTGAAGATAGTCTAAATTTATCAAATCTTCTTAGTTTATTCTTTACAATAAACTTTCTCAATTTATTTGGATAGTTACGAAGTTCACAATAGTTAACTAAGTATTTAACCAATTCCAGAGGATTATCTGTAATGTTTCTCTGCTTTCTAAAGCTTTTGTACGCTCCTCTTCCTATTACCAAAAAGTAGTCATCAATAGCATCACTAATAGAAGCATATTTTTTTACATAGACAGGTTTTCCATTTCTTGTACCTTTTGCTCGGATACGGGGTTCATTTTTATTGTAAGACCACATACCAAAGATATTGTTTCCCTCTTTAAAGAAACGACTCTCTCCCCATGCAGACTCAATAGCTGCTTGTGCAAGAACAATACTTACAGGGTGTGTTTTAAGTCTATTTGCTAACTTTTTAATATTATTAGTTTTGTATTTTTTATACAAATCTTCTAAAAAAGCATAATCATCTTCTGCCCATGCACTTTTAGGTGTATCAATTAGTGATAATACTCGTTCTCTTTTTAATCTTAAGTTTTCTTTAGAGATTAAAATAGCAGGTAGAATCATATGAAAAAACTTCTGTTTTTTATCTGATACTTGCAATTTATTTAAAGAGATTGTATTGGTGTAGTTGATAGGTTCGATGACTTTAGAGGTAAAGACTTTAATATCATCTGGAGTCTTAATTTTTTTGTTTACTGTAATAATTTTATTATCTTCAGTAACACTTAGCGATAGCTCACTTTTTTGAGCATTTAGGCTCTCGGGGTCTAATGGTTCTGGAACATTATAACTTACAGTTTGAACATTGTAATTATCTGCTTCCTTTTGAATCTTCTCTAAATATGCATTATCTAATGCAAAAAGAGTCAATGAACAAGCAAAAAATACGAAAAAATGTTTCATCATGTTGTTTATTTCCTTTAAAAAAAATTTCAGAATTATATCTTTTAAATCTTAATATAAAATAAAATATGTTATTTTTTATAAAAAATATTTTTCTGAAGAGCTTATATATCGTTATTTAGAGCCATAAAAATTTTTTTAAAATTTTTTTATAAAAAAAATGTAAAATTGTGGAATTTAGTATTAAGTTGTTACTCTAAATAAAAAAAATGAATTAATTAGAATTAGTAGAATTTTATATATGCTTACATTATATAATATATAAATATTTAAACATAAAATAACCTATTACTTTTTTAACTAAACTTTTCACTATTACAATATAAAAAAAAATATTTTTTGTTTAAAAAAGTGCTTAGAAATATAAAGATTTAATTTTTAAAAGCCTATTAATTATGAAGAGAGAACTATTTTTAGATTTTTTTGCTATACTTGCAAGCATAAAATTAAACAATTAGGAGAGTGTCATGGCACTATTTGATGAAGTAAAAGAAGTTGTGGTTGAACAACTAAGCGTAAATGCTGATGAGGTAAAAGAGGAGTCAAAATTTGTAGAAGATCTTGGGGCTGATAGTTTAGATGTAGTAGAGTTAGTAATGGCACTTGAAGAGAAATTTGATATTGAGATTCCAGATGAAGATGCTGAAAAAATTGCAACTGTATCTGATGCAATTAAATTTATTGAAAATATTAAAGCATAATAGTAGGGGCAGACTACTCTGTCTGCCCTTTTTTATCTATTCTAAATAATATTTGAGACTACAAATGAGAGTAGTTTGATATATTTTTTAAAAAGTGTACAGGAGACAAAGTTGAAAAGAGTTGTAGTTACTGGTTTAGGAATGATCAACAGTGTAGGGCAAGATAAAGAGAGTTCTTTTGCTGCTATTTTAAATGGTGAGTGTGGAATAAAAGAGATTGAACTTTTTGATGCTTCTAAGTTTTCTGTCAGAATTGCTGGGGAGATTGTTGGTTTTGACCCAAGTGAAGTAATGGATGCAAAAGAGGTTAAAAAAGCTGATAGATTTATTCAGCTTGGAATAAAAGCAACTCAAGAAGCAATGGTTGACGCAAATCTTCCTGATGATATAGATAAAGAGCGTTTTGGTATAGCCTCTGCTTCTGGAATTGGTGGTCTTCCAAATATTGAAAAAAACTCTATTGTCTGTGAAAGTCGTGGCCCTAGACGTATATCTCCTTTCTTTATTCCATCATCATTAGTAAATATGCTCGGAGGTTTTATCTCTATAGAGCATGGGATAAAAGGTCCAAATCTTGCATGTGTAACAGCTTGTGCAGCTGGTACACATGCTATTGCAGAGGCTACTAAAACCATTATGCTTGATGGTGCAGATAGAATGTTAGTTGTAGGTGCTGAGTCTGCTATCTGTGGTGCTGGAATTGGTGGTTTTGCTGCAATGAAAGCATTAAGTACCAATAATGAAAATCCTAAAGAGGCTTCTCGCCCTTTTGATGCTGATAGAAATGGTTTTGTAATGGGTGAAGGTGCCGCTGCACTTGTTTTAGAAGATTATGAGTTAGCTAAGGCACGTGGAGCTAAAATTTATGCAGAGGTAGTAGGATTTGGTGAGAGTGGAGATGCTAATCATATTACAACTCCTGTAGTAGATGGTCCTCTTCGTGCGATGAGAGCAGCTATGAGAATGGCTGGAGATGTTAAGATAGACTACGTTAATGCACATGGTACTTCTACTCCTGCTAATGATAAAAATGAGACGGCAGCACTTAAAGAGCTGTTTGGTGGAGTAGAGAATTGTCCTCCTGTAAGTTCAATTAAAGGTCAAATTGGTCACTGTTTAGGTGCTGCAGGTGCTATTGAAGCAGTTGTATCAATAATGGCAATGAGAGATGGAAAACTTCCTCCAACCATTAACTACACAACCCCAGATGAAGAGTGTGATTTAGATTATGTAACAGATGGTGCAAGAGATGCTGAAATTAATACAGTTATGAGTAACTCTTTTGGTTTTGGCGGGACTAATGGAGTAGTAATCTTCAAAAAAATATAAGGAAGTTGCATGGCAACCTATTTAGAGTTTGAAAAGAGAATTGAGCAGATTCAAGAAGATATTGATGGTGCTCGTGCAAAAAATGATGAATATGCTATAGAGGCTCATGAGAAAGAGTTAGAGAAAGAGGTTACAAAGACCATGAAAGGTCTCTCTGACTACCAAAAACTACAACTTGCACGTCATCCTGATAGACCATATGCTTTAGATTATATTCGTTATATAATGACGGATGCTTATGAAATCCATGGAGATAGAGCTTTCCGTGATGACCCTGCTATCTTATGTTACTTAGGTTATATTGATGGTCAAAAGACCTTAGTCATTGGTGAGCAAAAAGGACGTGGTACAAAACATAAGCTTAAAAGAAATTTTGGTATGCCAAATCCAGAAGGGTACAGAAAAGCTCTTCGTGCTGTTAGACTAGCAGAGAAGTTTAATATTCCTGTTTTAATGCTTATAGATACTCCAGGTGCCTACCCAGGGCTTGGGGCAGAAGAGCGTGGACAGAGTGAAGCGATTGCTAAGAATCTTTTTGAGTTTGCAAATATTAAAGTACCAATGATTTCAGTAGTTATTGGAGAAGGTGGTTCTGGTGGTGCTTTAGCCATTGGAGTTGCTGACAAACTAGCTATGATGCGTTACTCTGTTTTTGCTGTTATCTCACCAGAGGGGTGTGCGGCGATTCTATGGAATGACCCTGCTAAAGTAGAACAAGCTGCCAAAGCTTTAAAGATTACTCCAGAAGATTTATTAGCTCATGGGTTAATTGATGATATTTTAGATGAGCCACTTATTGGGGCGCATAGAACAAAGCAACAATCTGCAATGGTTGTTAAAGAGTACTTTCTAGAGCAGGTAAAAGCTTTAAAAGAGTTGAGTGTTGATGAGATGTTAGAGAAGCGTTATAAACGTCTAACCTCTGTTGGT
>JALVEV010000267.1 GCA_027030605.1 Campylobacteraceae bacterium
TAAATTCATTTTTTCGTAAAAGTTCAAGTTGTGCTTGATTTAGCTCTTCGACACTGTAGGGAATATCAATAAGTGTCATTTTTGCTGACTCTTTAAGTCTTTTTGTATGGTCATTGAGTCTAAAAATTGCATAACCATCTTCTGTTTTATAAGCTTTTGTTCCTTCAATAACACCATTTCCATAGTGTAAAGTGTGTGACAATACATGAGTTTGTGCTTCGTCCCAAGCCTTAAACTCACCATTCATCCAAATATATTTTGCTGCATCCATCTGTGCGTTGCTCCGTTCTTTAATTAATCGAAACATTTTAGCTAAAGTCGTGTTAATATCTCTTTTTATTGGACTTTAAGGAGCCTCTTTATGTTAATATATGGGCTAAAAAAATAGAGGTTGATAGATGAAAAATCTTTTAAAATATTTATTATGGTTATGTAGCTTCTGTATATTAATTATTTCTTATCTTTTTTTCACCACATTGGGACATAGTAATTTAAGCTTTATAGTTGGTAAGTATCTCTCTAAAAAAACTTCTAACAAAATAGTTGTTTCAAATTTGAATTTAGAAAACTATCCTCAATTAATAATTGATATAAAAGTGAATGATACGGCTACTGTGCACTTAGAAGGAACAGTAGGTAGTCAAGAGGTCGATATGAGTTATCATCTTTATGGGAAGAGATATCATTGGAATAATTTTTTTATAGATAGCCCCCTAGATGTAAAAGGAGAGATGAAGGGAATGACTTCAAACCTTATGGTAGAGGGAGAAGGGAGAGCTTTTGATGGTAATATTACTTTTAGTTTTATAAAGAGTCCTAAAAAGTTTAAAGATATGGATATTTTCTTAATGAATGCAAAAAGTAAAGAGGTTTTAAAGTTTTTAAAGCAAGAACCTTTAATTAAAGGACGAGTTAATATTAAGAGTCAATTTAAAGTTTTTTCAAAGTATGAGAGAGATGGAATAGCCCATGTGACAATGCGTAGAGCATTTATGCCTTCTGTTGTTCCCTATGTCCCTTTTAAGCTACACTCAACCATTGGTTTTAAAGATATGACTTATGATGTAGATGGTCAAATCAATTCAGATATTGGTAGTTTAGAGCTTAAAGAGGCGCATTATAATAAAGTTCAAAAAGAGGGATGGGGGAAGTACCTCTTACATTTAAGTGAACTCTCCTATTTTGATGAGATATTAAAACGTCGATATACAGGTCCATTAGATACGAATGGAAGTGTGGTCTATAGAGATGGAAGAGTTAGAGTCGAAGGGATTACAGATAAGTTTGATGGAGAGTTAAAATACCTCTATACTAAAGATAGTTTAATATTTATATTAAAAGAAATATCATTAGAAAAGGTACTTAAGCAACTAAATTACCCTACACTTTTAACTGCAAAAGTAGATGGAAAAGTAGATTATAATTTAAAAGATAACATTATGCTTATTGATACAAAATTAAAAGAGGCACGATTTAAAAGAACAAAGATGACAGATATGATATTAAAAACAGGTAAAATTAATATCTTAGCTGATGTTTATGATAATAGCTCTTTTGTTGCAGGATATCAAAATGAGCAGTTGACTGCTGTTTTAAAAATAGCTAATCAATATAATCACATCTATCTCAATAACGCTACATTAAATAGAAAAAAGAATACAATTGACTCAGATTTTGAACTTAAAATAAATGGTCAAGAGGTATTTGGTCGAATTACAGGTAGCCTTAAACACCCTTCGGTATCTATAGATATGAAACGATTGATTAAAGAGCAAATTGAGCAAAGAATAGACTCTTTTTTTGGTCATGGAAATATTAAAAATATTTTTAAATAAATAGTATTAATCACGATTAATACACAAATAGGTTCTAAACTGTCACTCTACTAATATAAAAAAACATTAAAGGACAAATATGAGCAAAATATGGACAGTTTTAGCAGGAATTTCACTAATAGGAACAGTAGCCTCTGCCAATATCGCCTTGTGTCAAGGGTGTCATGGGAAAAATTTTGAAAAAAAGGCAATGGGGAAATCTAAAGTGGTTAAAGATATGAGTAAAAAAGAGATTATTGCAGCACTACAAGGGTATAAAGCAGGAACTTATGGTGGTGTCATGAAAAGAACAATGGAGGGGCAGGTAAAAAAGCTTTCCAAGAAAGATATTGAAGCGATAGCATCTAAAATAAAAAAATAGATTTCTATTTTTTAATTTAAGAGGAGAACTCTTGTCCCTCCTCTTCTAAATTTATTTTTTTCCTCTTCTCTTTCTATTATTTTTGTTATAATCATCTATCTTTAAAAATTAGGACTAGGACACAATAATGTTTGGAATATTTCAGAGTAATCATCAGATAAATGATGCAAAAATTTTTATGGGAAGTAGTGAAGAGACAAGAGAGGTTTTAACTGAACGAAAAAGCCCTTATAGTGGAGAGGTGGTCTCTAAAGCCCCTTTATGTAGTGCAGAAGATACACAACGTGCTTTAGCAATTGCTCAAGAGGCTACAAAAGAGACAAAAAAATCACCTCTTCATCAACGTATCTCTTGGTTAGAAGATGTTGCCAATATGTTAGAAGAGTATCAAGAAGATATGGCTATGACCTTAGTTAACGAAGTAGCAAAACCTTTAGCTTTTGCACGGGTAGAGGTTGAAAGATGTATTGAGACTATTCGCCTTACAGCTAAAGAGCTTGTTGCACTACACGGAGAGACAATTCCTACCGATGTTGCACCAAGTGGGAAAAAGACAACAGCCTATTTTACTAGAGTTCCTGTGGGGGTTGTTGCTTGTATTACCCCTTTTAATTTTCCTTTAAATTTAGTTGCACATAAGATTGCACCTGCTTTAGGTGCTGGAAATGCAGTGGTTCTAAAACCAACTCCAGAAGCACCTCTAACAGCTTATAAGTTAGCAAAACTCTTTAACAATTCACAATATGCCATTAAAGATGCACTCAGTGTTGTCTATGGAGATGTTGAGGTGGGTAGTACCTTAGTAAAGAGTTCAATTCCTCGTGTTCTTTCATTTACTGGTTCGGTTCCTGTTGGAAAGATTATTACCCAACAAGCAGGAATTAAAAAAGTGAGTTTAGAGTTAGGGGGTAATGCTGCTACTTTTATAGATAAATCGGCAGACTTAGAGTATGCAGCTTCGCGTTGTGCCTTTGGAGCATTTGTTAACTCTGGGCAGGTCTGTATCTCACTTCAACGTATCTATGTTCATGAAGATATCTATGAGGAGTTCTCAGAGATAATTGCACGAGAGACAAAAACTTTAAAAGTTGGTTCACCCTATGAGGAAGATACCTTTATGGGACCATTGATTGATGAGGAGTCACTCCATCGTGCCAAAACATGGGTAGCCTCTGCTCAAAATGAGGGAGCTAAACTTTTGACAGGAGGTGAAGTAGTTGACGGCAGTTTTACTCCTACTATTATGGCTGATGTAACTGATGATATGAAAATTGTCTGTGAGGAGGTTTTTGCTCCTATTGTCTCACTTGTGAAGGTATCGAGTTATGAAGAGGCAATAGCCAAGATGAATAACTCGCCCTATGGACTTCAATTCTCTATTTTTACCAATGACTTAAAGTTAACACAACGCTTTATAGATGATGCAGAGTGTGGAGGAGTGGTTATTAATGATATTCCTACCTTACGGTTTGATGTGCAACCCTATGGTGGTTCAAAACTCTCAGGAGTAGGGCGTGAGGGACCACGTTGGGCATTAGAAGAGTTTACCGAGATTAAGAGTGTTGTGATATGTAGTTAAAGCAACTTAAATAAATTTTAATATATATATGTTATACTTTGTTAAAGGAGTATTTTATCAAGGAGACCTCTCTATGTTAGAAGAGTTTATTTTAGAGCTAGATATGTTATCACAAGGTTTTTTAAATACTAGAGCGACTATATTGATAGATGGTATCATCTCTTTTTTAGTGATGTTACCTATAATTATTATGATTTCAATACTCTTTGCTAAGAGAGGCTATATTAAAATACATCAATCTCTTCAAGTCTCTCTTTTACTTATGACTATTAGTGCTTTGGCACTCTTTGCCTATAGTGTCCACTATGTAGAGGGATTTGAAGTCCTTATTCAACAAAGTAGTATTGGGGTGGGAGAGGCATTTGTACTTTTAACCATACATGTTACAACAGTAGTTATTACTCTCTTGATATGGTCTTTAACTATTTTTTATGCAGATAGTGATGTGAAAAGAAGAGCCTTACCTGGACTCTACTCAGAAATACATAGAAGAGCAGGGCGACGAGTTTTACTAGGGATTGTTTTGATGTCACTTACTTCTGTTAGTATCTACTGGATACTCTATATGGTTTAAGATTATGAAAAAAGTTGCACTCTCTGCTTGTCTTACAGGTTGTTCATGTCGATATGATGGTAAAGAGAATTTAAATAGACCTCTTCTTGAACAGCTCTCTTCCTATGAGATTATCCCCTTTTGCCCTGAAGATTTCTGTTTTGGTACACCTAGACCAACTATGGATTTAGTAGATAATGGTAAAACTATAGAGGCTATCTCAAATAAAGATGGTTCTACTCTCTCTAAGCCCATTGTAAGGTATGCTAAAGATTTTTTTGAACAACATGCAGATATTGAACTCTTTATAGGCAAAGATAGAAGCCCAAGTTGTGCTGTAAAGAGTGGTAAGGTTTATAATAAAGAGAAAAATCTACTACATACAACAGGAACAGGACTTATGGCAAAAGTAGCCTTAGATTTAGGGATAGAGTCTTGGGATAGTGAGGAGTATCTTAATCATACCTCTTAAACTGTTCGAGCCAAGCTTTATCTTCCTCTTTTAAAACAGCAACTTTTTTTAAAAGAGTTGATTTTATAGATTCTAAATCTTCTATCTCTAAATACTCCAAGTAGTTTGGGTTTATCTCTAGTTTCTGCTCTGGATTGTAGGCTAAAAGTGCCTCTATCTCTTTAAGTAATTCTTCTTTTGTTTTCATTTCGCTATACTACCATAAAAATTATATAAGGATTTTAATATGTTAGAAATTGGTGATACCATACCAGATTTTTGTCTACCCAACCAAGATGAAGAGGAGATATGTTTTAGAGACATTAAAGGACGATGGATAGTTCTCTACTTCTACCCAAAAGATAATACCCCAGGGTGTACCACAGAGGCGTGTGACTTTACAGAGGCTCTGCCTAATTTTACAGCACTTGAAGCTATTGTCTTAGGGGTTAGCCCTGACTCTCCTAAAAAGCATAGAAACTTTATTGAGAAGAAGGGTTTAAAGATTACACTTCTAGCCGATGAAGAGAAAGAGCTGTGTAAAAAGTTTGGAGTATGGCAACTCAAAAAGAACTATGGTCGAGAGTATATGGGAGTAGTAAGAAGTACTTTTTTAATTGCACCTAATGGAACATTGGCTTACAAGTGGGAAAAGGTAAGAGTTAAAGGGCATGTCGATGAGGTTAAAACAAAACTAGAGGAATTAAAAGCCCAATAGAATATTGAGCTTTTAATTAGAATGGGTCAACATCTCCATAAGGATTTGTTTCAGATTTTGTTGTAGCAGGAAGAGGTGAAATATCGGTATAGAGCTCAGTTCTAACTCCATTCTTCATATTATATACACCCTCTGGAACTTTAAACTTTTTAGGTAAATAAGGATACATCTTGTAGAGATGCTTAAAGAAGTAGGCAAAAGCAGGAGCCGATGTCCCTCCACCTGTACCACCCCTTCCAATTGGTTTGTTGTTGTCTCTTCCCATCCAAACAATAACCTCTTCAGCAGGAGAGTACCCACAGAACCATGCATCGACATTTTTGTTAGTAGTTCCTGTTTTCCCAACTACTTCAACCCCAGGAACTTTAGCATTTCTACCTGTACCTCTAAGGACAATATCTCTTAAAATACTGGTCATTAAGTAAGCTTGAGGTGGTGTAGTAAAATCTTTTATCTCTTGCGTCTTACTCTCATAGATAACCGTTCCATCACGAGCAAGTACTTTAGTAACAAGCCTTGGTTCTATCATGTGACCACCATTGGCAAAGGCAGAGTAAATCTGTGCCATTTTGACAGGGCTTAGTCCAAGATTCCCTAATGAAATAGACATATCATGAGGAATTTTAGGAATATTAAGTTGCTCTAGCTTTTCAAGAACTCTTTTTAGTCCAATCTCTGTGACTAAGTTAATTGTAGCAAGGTTGCGTGAGTGAACAAGTGCTTCACGAAGTGTTATAAAGCCTTCAAAGTTATTCTCATAGTTTTTAGGTCTCCAAACTTTACGTTTTCCATTACTGTAGTATTGGAATGTTCTAGCAACATCAGTTAGTTCAGTAGCAGGGTTATAGCCCATATCTAAAGCAATCTGGTAGATAAAAGGTTTAAAGGCAGAACCAGGTTGCCGTTGCATCATGGTAGCACGGTTGTATGCCGATTTTTTATAGTCAACTCCACCAACCATCGCTTTTATATTTCCTGTGGTATTTTCTACAACAAGAATAGCACCATTGAGTGTTGTCTTTTTAGGATTTTCGCGACGTTTTTTTGCAATTCTTCTATGTGCATACCGTAGTGCTTCACGGGCTAATTTTTGTTGCTTCATATCAATACTAGTATAGATAGTATACCCACCACTATAGATATCAGGAAACTCTTTTTTTAAGCGTCGAACTACTTCATCGGTTATATAGGGAGCGATATTTTGAGTTAAAGTATCTTTATAGATAGTTGGAATCTCTTTAATGGCATCCAAATAGGTCTCTTCTGTAATCCACCCAAGTTTTCTCATACGAGCCAAAATCGTCCCAGCTCTTGTTAGGGCTTTATCTAAATGGCGAGTAGGGTCATATGAGCTAGGAGCTTTCATTAGTCCAGCAAGAAGAGCAGACTCTTTTAATGTAAGCTCATCAAGATTTTTTCTAAAGTAGCCTCTTGCTGCTGTTTTAATTCCATAATACCCATGCCCAAAAAACATCTCATTTAGGTAACGCTCTAAGATTTGCTCTTTGGTTAGCTCATTCTCAATTTTCATAGCTAAGATTGCCTCTTTCATCTTTCGAGTATAGCTTCTCTCACTACTTAAAATGGTATTTTTAACCAATTGTTGTGTTAAGGTACTTCCCCCTTCAACTTTATGCCCAGCCTTAAAGTTTCTTATCGCAGCTCTA
>JALVEV010000268.1 GCA_027030605.1 Campylobacteraceae bacterium
TGGGGATAGAGAGTGGATTGCCTATTGATATGGTCTATTATAACCAACAGGGTGATGGGGTCTTTTCTATCTTTGGTACGGTAGCAATGTTAAAAAATGCACCACACCCCAAAAATGCTAAACTCTTTATTGATTATCTGCTTACCAAAGAGACGGAACAGAGACTTATAGAGCTTAAAGCTGTGCAGTATGGGTTGATTGATGGGGAGAAGATGCCTTATAGGAGTTGGAGCAAGAGACCATCTCTTTTGGTTGAGTCGCTTAGAGGGAGTGTAGAGATTATGAAAGGTATTTTTGAGTAGTTTTTTTAGATTTATATTTTTGGTAGTTATCTTCTCTCCACTACTTCTAAATCTCTATGATTTACTAATAGCTTTAGCTCAAAATAGTGGAGCATTGGACTATTTTTTTAGAGACTCTACATTAGCTCTAATCAAAAACTCTACTCTAATATCTTTTACAACAGCCACTATCTCTTGCCTACTGGGTGGAGTATTGGCTACTCTCTTTTTTGCACTCTCAAAAGGGTTCAAAGAGTTTTATATTTTGTTGCTATTTGGCTTTTTTGCTATTGAGCCGATTATCTATCTGAGTGCATTTCAAAAAAATATGCTCTTTGGTACTCTCTCTGTATTTTGGCAATCTGTAGTGAGTGTAAGTTTTTCTATGGTGGCTCTTTGTGGATTGATATTTATCTTTGCACTCTCATTTATAAACCAAGAGAGTATCAGAGTTGCCTCGATGGTTGCTTCTAGGAGAGATATTTTTAGATTTATTGTTAAACCTCAACTTATTTTTACTGTTTTGTTGGCTTTTTTTATGGTTTTTATTTTGGTATTTACCCATTCAGAGGTCTCATCTATCTTGGGCTATAGAACTTACGCCGAAGATTTTTTGGCTCAAATATCTCTAATGGACAATATTAATCAAACAGCCATTGCCAGTGTGCCGTTTTATATTTTGGCGATGGTTTTTTTGATAATCTTGGGGCTTTTTGCAAAGAGATATAAGATAAAGTTTTATATAAAAGAGCAGATAGATTTTCTCTTGCTCTCTTTTATAAATCAAAAAGTGGTTTTTACTCTTTTTGCTCTTTTGCTACTTCTGTTTTTGTCTGTTGTGCTACTTTTGGGAATGCAGATAGATTTTTCACAATTTACTATGTTGATTGGAGATAACGAAGAGATACTCTTTAACTCTTTGCTGTTGGCTTTGGTGGTCTCTACTATAGCTGTTGTTTTTTCAGTGCTTATCTATAGAGTTATGCAGAGAGTTAAAGCTTTTATGGTTGTTGTTTTGCTCTTTTTAACGCTTTTGACACCTTCTGCTTTGATTGGGTTTGAGGTCATAAAAATAGTGCAGTTTTTCAATCTACATAGTGAGTTTAGCGATTATCTCTTTTTTGTTTTGAGTAGTAGTTTTAAATTGATTCCCTTGGGAGTTGGATTGGTGGCTGTTTTGTACCATAGAGATGTAGAAGATGAGAGTTTGAAGTTTTTTGCTATCTCTAAGGTGGATATTTTTATAAAGATAATACTACCTACCTATGCCTCTAGGTGGCTCTTTATGGTGGTGATACTTTGCATATTTGCCCTTAATGAGTTGTCTATCTCTATATTGTTGATTCCTATTGGGTTTGAGGTGATGATTATTAAGATATATAACCTTATGCACTATGGTGACTACTCTGCTGTTACTTTTTTGTCTTTGATGCAGATAGGTGTAATTGTGCTGTTTTTGATGATATTGAGGAGATTAAAGAGATGATGATACTAAAAGATGCTCTATTTCAAAGAGAGAATGGATTTACCCTAAAGGTAGATAGATTACAGATAAAAGAGGGTAGCAAAACAGTTTTAATAGGAGCTTCAGGTTCAGGAAAGACTACACTGCTTAGAGTCTTGGCAGGGTTAGAAGAGAACTTTAAAGGAGAGTATAGCATAGATGGCAAGTTGCGAGGAGATTTAGGAGAACTAAAGAGTAGAGGGGTGATGTTTTTATCACAAGAGCTTTTGCTTTGGGAACATCTAAGCGTCATTGAGCATATTAACTTTGTGCTAAATAGAGGAAAAAGCCTAAAAGAGAGCCAAGAGAGCAGAGATTTTTTGGAGATGGTAGGGCTTATTTATAAAAAAGATAGTAAAATATCACAACTTTCAACAGGTGAAAGACAGCGATTGGGATTGGCAAGAGCATTAAGTGCAAAAGCAAAATATCTCTTTTTAGATGAGCCATTTTCCAATATTGATGTGGTTTTAGCTCATGAGTTAATAGAGGTTATAAAGAAGCGACAAAAGATAGATGGATTTGCATTGATTACCTCAACCCATCATCATTTGGGCTTTAGAGATGACAAGAGTCAAATTGTTATTTTAAATAGTGGAAAAATTATACAACAAGGAGTATGGAGTGAGATACAAAAAAATCCAGCAACAAAGTGGGTGGAGCAATGGGTAAGTTTAGTGTAGTTATTGGCTTTTTGCTACTTTTTCAGAGTGCTATTTATGCAAAAGATAATGTCTATAAGACCTACTATCCTTGGGAGAGTGACTCTGTGTTGGTTGCATGGGTAATCCATAAGTTTGTAGATTCCAATGCAACATTTATCTCTGTAGATAAAAAAGCAGAGAAGATAGGTAAAAAAAACTCTATTAACAGCTCAAACTCCAAATTGAGACGAACAGCACGATTTACAGCTTTTGAGATGGCACTGAACTACTATAAAGTCAAAGAGAGTAAATGCACAGATGAGTTAAAGAGGGTTATTAGAGTTTTAGAGATGACTCCTTGGAAGAAGCATGAGTATGAAGATATTTTAGCTTTTGAAGAGAAGTTTGTAACACTCTTTCCTAAAAAATTAGAAGATAATAACCTGACTAAATCTTTTGAATATCTTGATAACTTTTGCAAGGATAAAAGGTGAAAAAGGTACTTTTTTATCTACTTTTTATAAGTTATCTATCGGCTAGTGAACTCTCTTTTATTGCTTTAGTAAAAGATAGTTGGCAGATAGTTCACTGTAAAGAGCAAAAATGTGAAGTGATTAAGAGTAAACAGGAGCCGAGAACTTATGATTATGATTTTAGTAGTGGTGCTGTAATATATGTTGCATCAGATAAAAGTGTGAGAACCATTATTGATGGTAACGAGAGCATTATATTGCAGAGTCAAAAAGATGCCTATACTCAACCTCTATTTATAGAAAATGGTAAAAAAATCATGATAGTAAAACTAATCAATGGTAACAGTAAAAAGACAGAGATAATATCTATGAATCTGTTAGGCAAAAATCATAAACTACTACACTATCAACACTCAACAGCACTAGAGCCATATAGCCAAGATGGCAAAGAGATATATTATGCCAATGTCTCATGTGTTGAGGGGTGTGGACATATTATTCAAGAGATTTGGAAAAAAGATATAAGCTCAAATCAAGCAAAACAGATTACTCTGCTAAATGCAATATCTCATCAACCTACTATTGATAGTGAGGGTAAATATCTATATTTTAGCTCAAATCAAAAAGGGAACTATCATATCTATAGAGCTTCTTTAGAGGACTCTTCTGTCAAACAGTTAACTTTTGGAAGAGTAACAGATGGATTTCCTATAGCCTCTAAAGGTGAACTCTTCTTTATTCGTAGAGAGAACAGTAGAGTTCAAATAATGAAACTAAACAGAGATTTAGAGTTAAAAACTCTTTCATACAGTTATAAAAAAATTAGAAACTTAAAGGTAAAACAGTGAAAAAGATTATAGCATTAGTGCTTTTGGGTAGTCTTCTCTTTGCAGGAGATATTATTGAGATGATTCCTTATAAAAATAGTGAATTTGCACCAGCTTTAAAACAGAAATTTCCTATAGAGTTTGAGCTAAAAAGAGATGCAGAGGTAAAAATTGACATCTATACACCCGATAGTAATCTTATTCGTTCACTCCATAGTAAAGGAGTCCTCAAAAAAGGTAAACATACTATAGAGTGGGATGGAAAAGATAGCAATGGCACAGTTGTTCCAGATGAAGCCTACAACATAGTTGTTAAAGCAGACAAAGAGATTTTGGACTTTAGAAAAACAGGTGGTGAGATAGTCAAAGATTTACAAAGCCATGTAAATAGACAAGGACACATTAGCTACAAACTCTCTAAACCCTCTCGCGTACTTGTCCGTGTAGGAGTTGAAAACAGCTCAATGTTAAGAGTTATCTCAAACTGGATACCCAAAAACAGAGGTAAAGTCTTGCAAAGATGGAGCATGAGAGACAAAGACAATATTGTAGATATATCAAAACTCAAATATGGAGTCTCTGTAAGTGCCTTTAGGTTAAGTGACTATGCAATAATTACAACAAATAACAAAACAGAAGATTATATAAGCTATTTTCAAAAAAATAGATTTAAATGCAACACACTCCCACAAGATAAACAACTCCTAAAAAGAGGAGACAAAGGCATATCTAAACACTTCTATGCTTGTAGAATAAAAGAGAGAGACCCTAGATTAGAACTAAAAATACCAAATGCCAAAAGAGATAAAAACGGTCTGCCTATTTTGAGTAATGGTAAAAGAACACTAATTAAAGTCAACATGAACCCTGAAGATGAAGCCATACTAGAGGCAGTAAAATATGAAGTAAGCTTCTTTGTAGATTTTAAATTTAGTTCAGAAGAGGAGTTAGGCTATATGCCTATAAGTTGGAACTTTAATCCTAATGGGCTTAAAAAGGGGAAGCATATTTTGACGGTTAATGTCTCTAGCTTTTCAGGACAAGTTGGTGTTAAGAGTTTGGAGTTTTTGGTAAAATAAATTCCCTCTAAAACTCAGTTTAATAAACAATCCGAGCCAAATAAAGCCCCTCAGGAGGAGCAAGTTTAGTACTATGTCTTGTGTGAAGATAAAGTTGCTCCTCCAACTCCAAAAGGCTTTTCTCTTGAGTAGCTACCTGCATAGCAAAAGCAATCATCATACGCACTTGTGAACGTAAAAAACCATTGGCTTCAAAGTAGATGAAGTGGTAGCCTTTGTGGTGTCTATAATAAGCCTTATAGATTTCACGAACATTAGTATGGGTGATGCTTCCTGTTTTGATGAAGTTTGAGAAGTCATGCTCTCCCTCGAAAGCTTTAAGTGCAAGTTCCAATTTTTGAGTATCAAAACTTGGAAAGTAAGAGATGTAGTTTTGTTCAAAAACAGAGGGTTGAGAGATTTTAAAAACGTAGCGATAGACTCTTTTTTTAGCTGAAAATCGTGAATGAAAATCCTCATCTACAAAGCAGAGATGTTTAAAGGATATATGTTTAAGTTTTCGGTTTAGAGCTGTTTTTAGTCTGTTTAAATCTTTCCAAAACTTTGGAACTTCAAAGTCTATCACTTGCCCTGTGGCATGGACCCCTGCATCGGTTCGTCCTGAACCTCTAATATCGTCATGAATACCTACCGAACGCAAAGCAGACTCAATCTCAGAGGTGATGGTCTGTTTGGTCGATTTCTGTTTTTGAAACCCTTTAAAATAGCTTCCATCGTAAGCAATAGTCGCTTTAACTCGCATCTAAAAGAACCTTAGAACATTACGTTTAAAGAGCAGATAGCCAAGTATCATAACGGTTGGAATAATGGCTATGGTGATTAGAGGTGTACCCTGTTTGTCAAGAACCGTTGCAATGGCATAGGGAACGATGGTAACTACAGCTAAGACAGGGTAGGCATAGTTTCGATTGTATCTTGGGTTTATAATGGCAAAAGAGGCGATATAGTAGAGTCCCATAATAGGAATGAAGCTTAAAAAGAAAAAGAAGAGTATTTTTCGTTTTTTACGCTCACTTTTTGACAATCCTATCCAGTAGTCAATAATAGTGTTATAGGTAAATGCCTCTGAGTTTAAATTTTTAAATACTTTCATTTTTCTGTAGTTAATCTCTTCTATTGAGTCATCAGAAAATGTATAGCCTGAGCCATTGTTTAGAGCTAGAGTAATAAGTGTTTTGTTTGTCTCAAAATTTGCATTTTTTGCAATAAAGAGCTGAGCTTTATTCTCTTGGTCTCGTTGGTAGATAACCACATCTTTTAAGTTTCTTCCATCTTTACTTTTTACATAGATGAAGAGATTGTCAAATTTTTGACCCAGTTTTGAGGGGTTGATATTGATTTGAGCTTGTGCTGTCTTTTCATACTGAAAGGCTTTAAACTGCTGTCGAGCTTTTGGCATAAGAGCTAAAGAGAGCATAAGTAAAATAACAGAGAAGAGAAAACCAATAAGTAGAAGTCGTTTCACAATTGAGTGAGCATTAACTCCTAAAGAGAAGAGGGCAATGAGTTCATTGTCTGTGGAGAGACGCAGTAGGGTAATGGCTGTGGCAACTAAAAAAGAGACGGGTAAAATGTAGAAGAGAATTTCAGGTAGATGGTAGGAAAAAATCTGAATAAGCTCTAGAAAATTTACCTGAATTGAGGCTGTTAAAGTCGAAATTTTAATAATAAAAACAAGTGAACCTATAAAGAAGAGAGGTAAAAATATAGTCAAAAATGAACTGGTAAAGTTCTTCGATAGATAGGTTGAGATGTTTACTGTTTTAGCCATAGATAATGAAATCCACTAAGGTAGAGACTTGTGAGTCAAATATGTAGACAATAAAGGTTGCTATGGCTAAAAAAGGTACAAAAGGTACGGCTCTATCTTTAGCCATTAGTGATGGAGCAATGGCTAAAATAGCTGAGAGGAACAGTGCATAGAAGAAGAGAGGAAATCCAAGTAATGCTCCCATGGTTCCTGCTACAATAATATCTCCTTCACCCATTGCCTCTCTATTTAAAAAGAAGCTAAGGTAGTAACGTAAAAGGGTTAATCCACCTGTAGCTAAAAGAGCATCATGAAGTGAGCCTAAAACGTTAGGTGAGACAACAGCTAAAGCAAGAGCTAAGAGATTTAAGTTGTCAGGAACAGCCATATATTTAAAGTCTATCATGACTAATGCTAAAAGAAGTGCAAAGACAACAAAGACAATAGGCATGTACCAAACAAGCCCCAACTTATAGTATATAGAAACAGCTATAAGCCCTGTTGTTAGCTCTATTAGTGGGTACTGTATAGAGATTTTTTCACTACAAAAGCCACATT
>JALVEV010000269.1 GCA_027030605.1 Campylobacteraceae bacterium
ACCAATAAAAATGTAATACTTCCAAACTCTAATATTAAACGTAAACCTCCAACTAAAATTAAAATAGTTGCTGTAGTTGCCATAGCTATAATTGCATAGTTTGGAATTGTTCCATTTCTATGGCTTAGGATTGAAGGCAGGTAGCTATCGTCTGCAATTCTTGCCATTTGGCGAGAGCTTCCAAACATTGTACCACTAATTGCTGAACTAGTTGCCAAAATTGCACCAATTATTACAAAGTTTCGACCCCACTCTCCCATTATATCAGCCGCACCAGAAGCTAGGGCATACTCTTTATTTTTTATTAAATCTTCGGCAGGAATTGCTAGTACAGAACCTAAAGCGATAATAAAATAGATAGATGCAACTAGAACAACTGCACTGTAAATTGCTCTTGGAATATTTTTATCTGGATTATCCATCTCTTTAACGGCATTAATAACTAGTTGAAAGCCCTCGTAAGCTACAAATGTTACAGAAGCAACTACTAAAATATGTATCGCTTTTGTATTTTCAAAATCGTGTATTAGCGTTTGTGAAAATGTATGCATATCGGTTTTACCAAAGTATATAAGTGCTACAGATATAACAAACAGGATTAATAATTTAATATAAACCATAAAATCCTCTATTTTACCCATACCTTTAACACTCCAGAGATTTATGCCAGCAAATAGCCATATTATAGCAACTGCAACAGCTTTTCTAAAGTATTCATTGTTTGCAAATTCAGAACCACTAATTGCATATGAAGAGAAGGTATAAGCATAGAGTGCAAGGGTGCTGATGTATCCAAAAATTGTGTACCAGCCAATAAATGAAGCTGCCATATGAGAGTCCGGATAGGTGCGTTTAAAAAAGGCATAAGTCGCCCCTTCATCTTTATAGTAAACACCCAATTTTACATAAGAGTATGCAGCAAAAAGAGCTATTATACCGCCAAGTGCAATTGCAAATGGAGCTAAAAAGCCAACCATAGATACTGAAATACCTAGTATGGTAAAGATACCACCACCAACCATACCACCAACGGCAATAGCTATTAACTCTTTAAGCCCTAGACTCTTTTTTGTAGCCACTTTAATCCTTTTTATCAGATTGACACTTTAGGGCATTTGCTTTAATAAAATGCAATTTATCTAAAACATGCCCAAACTCTGCGTCTTCTTTTTCCCATTGCTCTTTTAGTTTTTTGCGTTTCTCTTCGACTGCCTCAATTTGCTTATCAATATCTTCTATATCAATTTTACAATCTTTAGCTAGCTCTGCCTCTTTGTTTAATGCCCAGTCCATAATTTTTTCTAAAAATGTTGCCATATCTACTCCTTTATTAGAGGTGACCATCAATACCATCAAGCTAAGGATTGTATATCCATTTCTTGGCTTAAAGCTCAAAGCCAAAAGCTTAAAGCTTGCCACTTCATCACTCCTTTGAAAGTTGGCGTCCACAATTTCAAATGCCTAAAAGTAGCAAAAGTGCATTTTAAGTAATTTAAACTGTAGATTCCCGTTTTCACAGAAATGATATAGGTGGCAAGCTTTTAGCTTTCTGCTTTAAGCTTATCGCCTTTTATGGAACTAAAACTCTTAACTTAATGGCAATGGAGGTGCCTATATTATTATACCATTCTTTGGTTATATTATCTCTTCAAGTTCTTTAGCCAACTCATCAGCTTTGGTTTTTTGTTTACTTTTGGCATGTATTTGTG
>JALVEV010000270.1 GCA_027030605.1 Campylobacteraceae bacterium
GTGACGCAATAGAGGGTGATATAGAGAAGTTAGTCTATTTTAAACAAGAGGGAGTCTCTGCTATTACGCTTACTTGGAACTATGAAAATGGTTTGGGGTATCCAAATTTTGAGTGGAAATATCAAGATAAAGGTCTAAAGCCCAAAGGTTTTGAGGTTGTAGAGGTGATGAATGAGCTTGACATGTTGGTTGATGTCTCTCATTTAAGTGACGCAGGTTTTGAAGATGTTATAGCTCACTCAACAAAACCTATAATTGCCACACACTCAAATGCACGAGCCATTACAAATCATACACGAAACCTAAGTGATAAACAGTTAAAGCAACTAGCAGATAATGGTGGAGTAGCAGGGTTGGCTTTTTCTGTTAACTTTTTAGTTGAAAAAGAGTTTATGGAAGCATCATACTTGGCAAAAGTAGAAGATATGGTACGACATATAAAACATATTTGTAATGTTGCAGGAGTGGATGTCTTAGCTTTGGGGTCAGATTATGATGGAATTATGAACCCTGTTGAGATGGAAGATGCTTCACAAATCTCTAAACTTTCAGATGGACTCTTAAAAAATGGATTTAGTTATGATGAAGTTGAGAAGATATTTTATAGGAATGGATTGAGGATTATTGAGGAAGTTTTAACCAAATAAGTATAGTTAATTAGTTTTTTTTACTATTTCTCTTTAAAATGTACTCTTTTTGTTATAATCAATATAAGTATACTTAATTAGGAGTTCATGTGAATTTAAAAAGTTTTTTACGGGACTATGGTGAAAGAGTACCAGGGTATGATGTTACCGTTATTAATGAACGAGAGGCAAGGGCAGCTTCGGGTATTTTAGCGACTCTTGGTATGATAGTTATATTTCTTGGAATTGGTTATAATCATATTATTGTTGCACGGGTCTATTTGGCATTTATGTTTATTGATTTTACTGCAAGAATGATAAGCCCTACCTACTCTCCATCTCTATTATTAGGGAAGTTTATGGTTAGAAATCAAAAGCCAGAGTATGTAGGAGGGTTACAAAAACGTTTCTCTTGGACTCTTGGGTGGATTATCTCTTTACCTATGATGTATTGGTTTGTATTGCATTGGGATATTACTTTTTATAAAGTATTGGTATGTATCTTATGTCTTACTCTAATGACGCTTGAGAGTGCTTTTTCTATATGTGTTGGGTGTATGATATATAAGTGGATTATTCGTGAAGATGCACAGCACTGCCCAGGTGGAGCTTGTGAGATAAAAATAAGAGAACCTATTCAAAAGTTTAATCCTATTCAGGCGACTATTGCTATTGTGACTTTTTTGGCACTTATTTTTGGTATCTATCTTTTTCTTGCTAAAACAGAGTCGAAGACATTTTTTGGAGAGTTCTTGCATGAGTTGGTATTGACTCAGGAACAACTCGATGCAGAAGAGGAAGCTAAAATGGCAAAAGAGTTTGAAGAGGATGATGAAGATTGGTAGTTAGTTTATGGTTTTAGTGAAAACTTTCCAATCTCTTCTAAAAAAGTCGTCGCATAAGCCCCTTTAGGGAGGTAGAAGTTTATAGTAAGCTTCTCCTCCTCTTGGTTAAACTCAAAAGATAAATTTTCAGGAAAAATCCACGCATATCTTCGGTCACCTTTTAGAGCATAGAGTTCATTGTCATCATAAGGCTCTTCAAGGTGTCTAGCATCGGCTAAGGCTCGTTTTACCTTTGAGCCTATCAGCAGACCTGTTGGGCTTGATTTGTGAGCCATAAATGCTTTAGTTGCTCTCTCAAACTCTTGTAGTGGGTAGCTTTTTCCATAAGGGTAATCTTGCATATCATCACCAATAAAGAGTTTAAAAAATTGTGGTTGATGAGCTAAAACTTTAACTAATTCTAATGGATAGTCTAAGATTTTAGATGCATCCTTTACGCTATTTTTGTTAATGGTTTTTGAGATGTTAATACGGTTTGCTAACCACTCGTTAAATAGATAAGATTGGTAAGCAGAGACCAAGAGTTTCTCTTTTGCACCTTTGAGTTTTTTCCCTGAGTGGGCTATCTCTTTTCCTTGTAGGTAAGATTTGGAGTCCTCTCCAAAGCGTTGGTAGCCAAAATAGTTAGGGATGCCTTTTTCTACCATCTCTTTTGCTACTTTTTCTATCTGCTTTTTTTTCTCTTGGTTAACGTCATGAAGGAGAATAGAGAATCTATTTCCTTTAAGTTGACCAATTTTTATGGGAAATTTAGAGTAGTGTTTCTCTAAAATCTCTATCTTCTCTGTGGTCAAATTTTTAACCACATCTTTTTCATACTCTTTTGGGATAGAGATGTACTGGATGGTAGTTGCATTTTTATCTTTAAGTCCAGCATAGCCAATATCTCGCTGTTCTAGTTTGGTTGCTTTAGCAAGAACCGTAATGAGTTTAAAGGTACTCATATCGGTCTTTTTAATTTTTAAGATGAGGTTTGAGCCTTTCTCTGCAAATTTAAAGAGAGGAACCTCTTCAACAAAGAAACGCTCAATGGTTTGAGCAAAGTTAAACTTAATAGGGGCATGGTTATAGGAGTAAGTTTTATTCATACGAAATTATAGCAGAATATAACTTCTCCTGTATAGACTAGGTGTATTTAACGTTTAGAAGCTTGATAGATTGGCATTACTTTAGGAAGAAGTGCTTCAATCTGCTCTATACGATTTTGTGGTGCAGGGTGTGTTGAGAGGTATTCAGGTGGTGTTTCTCCACTTTGAGAAAACTTTTTCCAAAAATTAAGTGCCGATTGAGGATTATACCCAGCTTTTGCCATAAGAACTAAACCAATATTGTCTGCTTCATACTCTTGTGTTCGTGAGTGTGGTAACATAATGCCTAGTTGAGAACCAATACCAAATGCTTGCATAACAGTTGCTGTATTTTGTGGATTACCACGACCTTGCATTACAGACTGTAAAACTTGACCTGTAATCTGTGTAAGTTGTCCTCTACTCATTCTCTCTGCACCATGACGAGCTAAAGCATGACCAATCTCATGACCCATAACTGCTGCTAACTCATCATCATTTGAGGCATATTTAAATATACCACTATAGACAAAAACTTTTCCTCCTGGAAGACAGAACGCATTAGGTTCATCATCTTTATCTATTACAAAAAACTCCCAAGCATAGTTTTTACCTGTAACAGATGCAATTCTCTCACCAACACGCTTAACCATAGCATTTTGTTGAGGGTTTGTGCTTATTTTTTCTGTTTTTAGAACCTCTTGAGCACTCTTCATTCCTAAAGCCATCTCCTGTTGAGGGCTAACCATTATAAATTGGCTTCTCCCTGTAATAGGTGCTTTAGTACATCCTATGAATAAAAGTGCTAAAATGACAGTAGCAGTTATCTTTATAAAAGTTTGTTTCATGAAAATCCTTTGTATTTGAGATAAACTTTATTATAGCTAAGATAATTAAAATAAAGAAACGTAAGAGGAGAAGCGATGTTTAATATTGTTTTAGTAGAACCACAAATTCCACCTAACACAGGAACCATTGGACGTTTATGTGTAAATCTTGGAGCAACACTTCATCTCATAAAACCATTAGGTTTTGATATTGATGATAAAGCTGTTACTCGTGCAGGACTTGATTATTGGAAAGAGTTAGATTTAGTTGTTTGGGAGAGTTTTGATGAATTTTTAGAGGTGCATCCTATTAATGAACATTCTCACTTAGCAACAACTAAAACAGACAAACTCTATTTTAATGCAACTTATCAGAAGGGAGATTATATTCTTTTTGGTTCAGAGACGAAAGGTATTCGTGAAGATGTACTCTTAGCCAATAAAGAGCGATGTATTACTATTCCTATGGGTGGAAAAGGTCGTAGTTTAAACCTTGGCATCGCTACAGGAATTGTTACTTATGAAGCATTACGACAAAACTACGATGGTTTTGAGAAGATTACAATTACTAATAGTTTAGAGGAGGTTTAGATGAGTATAGGAGATATTTTTTATATTATTGCTATTGTACTCTTTTCATGGATGACCTTTGCGATTGTTAGAGGAAATTTTCAGCGAAAGTTTGACAAAGATGGGAATAGAAAAGATTTGAAAGAGAAAGAGTAACTTTCTCTTTTTATCCAAACATTTTTTTAAATGTATTTAAAAGTGAGGCAATAATACCTTTAGGTTTAATAAGCTCTTCAATAAATTCATTATAGTTCATCTCATTCTCCTCTAAAAAGCCCTCAAGATAGGCCAATGACCTCTCCATACCATGTTTTTTTTCAATTGCCAACATTGTTGTATAGAGTTCTTCAGCAGTATCAATAACCTTTTGAGGAGCTGCTCGTCTAAATGCTGTAAGTGTTATAATCTCTCCATTTGAGTTAAACTTAGGTTCAAAATCAGAAATGACCCAATAGTACCTACCATCTTTAGCTAAGTTTTTGATAATACCAGAGATTTTATTACCTGCTAAAAGATTCTGCCATACTAAATAAAAAATAGCTTTAGGCATATCAGGATGTCGTACTACATTATGTGGAACACCCATAAGTTCAGCTTCAGTATATTTTGAAATTTCTGAAAAGTTTTTATTAATAAAGGTAATTCTTCCCTTTATATCTGTCTTACTCACAATAAATTTCTTTTTTGAAAACTTAATCTCTTCATCGAGTACTATGGGTCTATATATCATAATCTATTCCTTTGTTAATATCTCATGTTCTATTTTAACTAAAAAATAATTTAAATTGTATAATTTAAATCAACATTATGGAAAGAAGTTGAATAGTACTCTAAGGAGAAGATAATCTCCTCTCCTTTCATAGAGGCTACTTTCTATTTTTACCTGCAATAATAAAGCGAAGAGCATTAAGTCTAATAAACCCTTCTGCATCACTTTGGTCATAAACTTCATCCTCTTCAAAGGTAGAGTGAGCTTCAGAGAAGAGAGATTTTTCAGATTCACGCCCAACAACCATTACATTTCCTTTGTAGAGTTTAAGTCTAACTGTACCTTCTACATTCTCTTGAGTCTTATCAATAGCAGCTTGAAGCATCTCTCGCTCTGGTGACCACCAGTAACCATTGTAGATTAGTTTTGCATAGCGAGGCATAAGCTCATCTTTTAGGTGTGCAGCCTCTCTATCTAAAGTAATAGACTCAATAGCTCTATGAGCCTTTAGCATAATAGTCCCACCAGGGGTTTCGTAACAGCCTCTAGCTTTCATTCCGACATATCGGTTCTCTACAATGTCAATTCTTCCTATTCCATGCTTGTTACCATACTCATTAAGCTTAGTTAAGATAGTTGCAGGAGACATCTCCTCTCCATTAATTCCAATAGGGTCACCATTTTTATACTCAATAGTAATATACTCTGCCTCATCAGGTGCATTTTCAGGGCTTGTTGTCCAGAGCCACATACTCTCTTCTGGCTCTTTACTAGGGTCTTCTAAAACGAGACCTTCATAAGAGATATGAAGTAAGTTTGCATCCATTGAGTATGGAGATTCTGTTCCCTGTTTTTTCTCTATTTTAATACCATGCTTTTGGGCATAAGCAAGGAGCTTTTCGCGAGAGTTTAAATCCCACTCTCTCCAAGGTGCAATAACAGTAATATCAGGGTTTAGTCCAAGATACCCAAGTTCAAAACGTACTTGGTCGTTCCCTTTTCCTGTTGCCCCATGGCTAACAGCATCTGCACCTGTCTGATTAGCAATCTCAATCTGTTTTTTTGCAATAAGTGGTCTTGCAATAGAGGTTCCAAGAAGGTACTCACCCTCATAGATAGTATTTGCTCTAAACATAGGAAAGACAAAATCTTTAACAAACTCTTCACGCAAATCTAAAATAAAAATGTTTTCAGGTTTAATCCCCATTGCCAAAGCTTTCTCTCTAGCTGGTTCAACCTCTTCACCTTGACCAAGGTCGGCTGTAAAGGTTACCACTTCACAGTTGTACTCATCTTGTAGCCATTTTAAAATAATACTTGTATCGAGTCCTCCAGAGTATGCGAGTACTGCTTTTTTTATCTCTTTTTTTGCCATAATATCACCTAATAAAAATTTGGTGAGATTTTAGCATATTTAGTTGTTTAGTTTGCTGTATTTATAAACATAGGTTGCTCTATAAAGTTTTCAGTAATAGGAATTTTTAAAGACATGCCATTTCTAATTTGATAATCTCTATCTATCTTATTTTGGTTTGCCATATAGATTTTTTTATACTCTTGACTATCACCATAATATTTTAATGCAAGGTCATAAATATTAAGATTATTATCAACTGTGATTTTAATCCATTTTTGAGGAGTGGTCTCCTCTTTATGGTCTGTAGTTAATAGTATAGGTTGATTTTCTTGAATGAGTTTTTCTTTAAGTGAAACAATAATTTTTTTCTTCTCTTTGAGTTGTTTTTTTAGAAGAGCAAGTTCATGTTGAAGAGTTCTAATTTTTTTCTCTTTACTTTTTAGTTTTTTACTTTGATACCTATTTTGAATAGTTTTTCTTTTTAATTGTAAGATTTCATCTTTTTTTGCAACTCTATAATTATGAAAAGTTTTTTTTAATGTTGAAAGTTTTTTTTCCAAGGTAATAATCTGTTTTTTTTTCTCTTTTTTGTAGATTTTTACCTTCTGTAAAATGCTTTTTAATTCATCTTCCACACGAGTTTCTGGGAGAACTCCTTGACACTCTTGACAACTCTCATTAGTGAGACTTTTTTGCATGTTACTGTAAAGAAAGGTTAAGCAAAAAGTTAGAAGTATAAATAGTTTCATATTATTCCTAGGGGTAGTTTTTTGAAAAAATATCATAAATTTACATAAAAAACAATTAAAATTAATATTATATCTTGTAAAATCATTCTATTATATTTAAGGAAAACAATTATGAAAATAATAAAATTAATAATATTAAGCTCTTTACTTTTACTTGCTGAAGTTGATATGAAAAAGGGGGTTTATGATACTGCTGATGAGATGATAAAGTTTGATAAAAAAATGAATAAGCTAATTGCCCAACATAATAAATATAGTGACAAAGATATAGAAGAGATGCATAAAAATGATATATCTATTGAAGATTTTGAAGATACACCAAATGGATACGAACTTAATCAG
>JALVEV010000271.1 GCA_027030605.1 Campylobacteraceae bacterium
TTGAGTGTAGGTGGTTCATTGGTTCACTACTATGAACTCTTTTCTCAAAAAACTAACAACGCTTTATCAATTAACCAAAAAGAGTACTCTATTGCCTTGATAGAGAACCGAATAACCCAACTACTAGGAGAGATAGAATGAAAAAGATAGTGTTAGCCTTGGTTCTACTAAGTATGGTTCATGCTGTAACCGTTGAACAACTTTTTAATGTTAAGACAGTTAAAGTAAAAAAAGAGAGAGTTGAGATAAGCAAAACATATAACGGTTATGCACAGATAGCTGATGATAAAATCTACTCTATTACCTTAACCCATGATGGATTTGTACGAAAGGTTCAAGCTAATAATATCTATGATAAAGTAATTAAAGGCGAAAAGCTCTTTGAAATTTATTCTCCTGAGGTCTATAAAGCTCAGATAGAACTGCTTTCAGCCAAAAAAGTAAGTAGAGCATTAGCCAAAGAGATAGAGACAAAACTAAAGCTCTATGATGTCTCTGAACGAAATATAAAGATGATAAAACGAGCCAATAGAGCCTTTAAGTATCTTCCTTATTATTCACCTTATTCAGGTGTGGTCATTGCAACCTCTATTAGTGAGGGGTCTTCGTTAAAAAAAGGGGTAGAGGTCTATAGATTAGCTGACCTATCTACTCTTTGGGTGGTTGCAAAGGCTTATGAGTCCGATAGAGCTTACATAAACCAAGGCTCAAAAGTAGAGGTAACCTTTAATGGCAACAAAGAGGTCTACCATGCAACTGTTGATTTTGTCTATCCTATTGTAGATAAGGTCAATAAAACAATAGACTTTCGCATTACTCTAAAGAACCCAAAAGGTAAGATTCAACCTAATTCTTATGCTACTATTAAAACTATTTCAAGTAGTCAAAGTAGACTTATATTGCCTACAACAGCTGTTGTAACTAAAGGGAGTCGTCATATTGTCTTTTTGCCTAGTGAGTATGAGGGAGAGTACAGAAGTAAAGAGATAGAGGCTAAGAGAATTTCTAGTTCTAAGTTTGAGGTGCTTTCTGGGTTGAAAGAGGGTGATGTGGTGGTTAATAACTCTCTGTTTTTGATTGATTCGGATTTAGTTATTAATGGGGAGGATTAAAGAGTAATCTGATATAAATAGAAGATAAAAGGATATTTAATGGAACACATAACACTTTTTTTAAACGCATTGGTTGACCTAAGCAATGCAATGGCTCCCTACATCTTGTTTGGGCTTGTTTTTGCAGGAGTTCTACATGAGCTTGTGCCTGAGACCTTGGTGACTAAACATTTAGGTAAAGAGAATATTTGGTCGGTGATTAAGTCAACAGTTTTTGGAATACCTCTGCCTGTTTGCTCTTGTGGGGTTATTCCTCTAGCAACAAGTATTAAGAAATCAGGAGCTTCAAAAGGGGCGACGCTTTCGTTTCTTATCTCGACACCTATTACAGGGGTAGACTCGATTATGGCTACTTATGGAATCTTTGGATGGATATTTACGATTTATAGAGCGATAACCTCTATGATTATTGCTATGGTAGCAGGGATTTTAACTAATTTCCTAGACAAAGAAGAAGAGAAAACAAAATCTGCATTTAATCTAACCCCAAATGTAGGGGTGACCTCTGTGTCTACCCAATCTTCAATCTCAACATCATTTGGTTTATCACCTACTGTAGGGGCGACCTCCGTGTCTGCCCAATCTTGTTGTAGTTCCGAAACTTCATGTTGTAGTTCAAATGGAGCAAAAAAAGAGAATTTTATAGTTCGTGTCTATAACTATGCTTTTGGAACGCTTTTAAAAGATATTGCACAACCTCTCTTTTGGGGTTTAATCTTAGGAGCATTAATCACCGTTGCTATGCCCTCTAATCTTAGTGAACTATTGGTAGAGTACTCTTGGCTTTCATATATTATAGTAATTCTTATTGCCGTACCAATGTATGTTTGTGCTACAGCTTCTCTTCCTATTGCAGCTGGTTTAATGCTCTCTGGTGTCTCAGCAGGTGCAGCGTTTGTCTTTCTTTCAGCAGGACCTGCTACTAACACAGTTACTATGGGTGTGGTAAAAAAGATGTTAGGTACACGCTCTTTATATATCTATTTAGGGAGTATTATTGTAGGAAGTACTCTTTTTGGTTTTGGGCTTGACTATCTCTTCTCCACATCAGAGATTGACCCTAAAACTTTAGTGCATATGGGGGAACATGCTGGGTTTATTGCTGTTATCTCTAGCATTTTACTTTGGTTCTTTGTGGGGTATTATATTTTAAAGCCATATTTTTCAAAAATGCTACCTAAGTAGCATTTTTTTCTTCTCTCTTTGCTCTATAATCCTTTTTGAGTTTAGTCACCTAGACTAAGCAATTTTAATAAAAAATAAGAAGGATTGACAAATGAAAAAAACAATATTATCTACATTGGTATCGGCACTACTTTTAAGCTCAGTTGCAGTAGCAGATGAACATAAAAACTTAACAAGTAAAGAGGTGAGTGCAAAAGCGACTCAGACAGCAACTAAAAAAGCAAAAGATAATAAAGTAAAATTGGTTCAAGAGGCACTAGAATCACTTAAACTTTCAGCTAAAGCAGTTGATGAGTTAAATAAAAATAAGGTAGATGAAGCTAAAAAAAGTGTTGAGTTAGCACTTGGAAAACTAGAGTCAATTTTAGCATCTGAACATACACCAAAGCTTTTACCTATTGAGAATCAAATTGTGGTTAAAAATTTTGTAGGGACAGCAGATGATGTAAAGAGAGCATTAGCAGAGGTTAAAACACTTTTAGGTCTTGGAAAAGTGCAAGAGGCAGGAGAACTTCTAATCTCTCTACAGAGTGAACTAGACATTACTACTGTTAGTTTACCTTTAGCCTCTTATCCTGATGCCTTGAAACTAGCATCTAAATACCTAATAGAGAAGCATCCAGCAAAGGCTAAACATGTTTTAGAGATTGCTCTAAACACTTTTGCACAAGATGAGCAGATTATTCCTATTCCATTAATTAATGCAGTAGAGTTAGTAGCTGTGGCTTCGAAAATTGCAAAAGAGGACAAGGAACAAGCACTTAAACACTTAGCAATGGCAAAAGATGACCTAAAAAAAGCTGAACTCTTAGGGTATATTAGTAGTAGTACAACAACCTATAAGCAGTTAGATGAATTAATTGAGAAGACTGAAAAAGAGGTAAAGGGTCCAAATAAAGCAGAGAAACTCTTTAAAGAGTTAGGAGAGAAGCTAAGTGAGTTTAAAAATAAGATTTTATCAACTCATGATAAAAGTGAGAAAAAATAGTAAAAGAGTTGTTACTTTAAATATTTCTTAAGCTATAATTGCATTTCATAAAATATTTAATATTAGGAAATGCAATATGCTTATTAATAAACTTTTCGACACTGCTATTGTAGGTGGTGGTGTTGCTGGAACTTCACTTCTTTTTACCCTTGCTCGTTATACTGACTTAAAAAACATTATACTCTTTGAAAAGTATGATGAGGTAAGTCAACTCAACTCTAATCCTAAAGCAAATTCACAAACTTTACATGTTGGAGATATTGAAAGTAATTATACTTTTGAGAAAGCTAAAAAAGTTAAACGTGCCTCCTCTATGGTCTCTAATTATATTCAAAACTTTGGTGAGGTTGACCGTTGTGGTTTTAGAGGTGACAAGATGCTCTTGGCTGTTGGTGAAGAGGAGATAGCCCAACTTAAAGCTCGTTATGAGGAGTTTAAAGAGCTCTATCCTTACCTTGAACTGTGGGATGAGGAGTTTTTAAGAGAGTTTGAACCAAATCTACTTAAAGGACGAACTGAACCTATTTTAGCGATGGGAGCTAGAGGACAGATAACTACAGTAGACTATAAGAGCTTAAGTGAAAGTTTTGTTCAAGAAGCTTTAGATACAGATAAGAATATTCAGATGCGTTATCATGAAGAGGTAACAAAGATAGAGCGTGATGAGGATGGAAACTATAAGATTACTACCGATACCACCATGTTTAGAGCTAAATCTGTTGTGGTTAATGCTGGTGCTTACTCTTTACTTTTTGCACAATCTATGGGGTATGGAAAAGAGTATGCTATCTTACCGATTGGAGGCTCTTTCTTCTTTACTAAAGAGAAATTTTTAGACTCTAAAGTCTATACTATGCAGAACCCAAAATTACCTTTTGCCGCTGTTCATGCTGACCCTGATTGTACTAAAGATTGGAATACCCGTTTTGGACCAACTGCATTTGCTCTACCTAAGTTAGAGCGTTATCATGCACTTCATCTTCGAGATTTAGTTTCTGCACTTAATATTGATAAATCAGTAACTAAGGTCTATATGAATCTCTTTAGAGATAAAACCATTCGTCGATATATTTTAAAGAACTTTTTAGAAGAGGTTCCACACTTTGGCAAAGAGATATTTATACGTGATGCACGTAAAATTCTTCCTTCTATTAGTGCTGATGATTTAGAGTTTGCTGAGGGTTATGGTGGAATGCGTCCACAAATTATAGATAAGAAAAAACAAGAGTTACTTTTAGGAGAAGCTAAAATAGAGGAGGATGGACTCATTTTTAATATGACTCCAAGTCCAGGGGCAACAAGCTCTCTTTCTATTGCTCTCCAAGATGCTCAAAGTATCTGTAATGTTTTAGGTGCAACATTTGATACTTTTAAACATAAGAGTGAGATAGAGTTGCTCCAACAAACCAGTAATGAGGAACTACTTCAAGAGAAGAAATTAGCATAATAGTTTCATTTCTTTACTTTATAATATAAATAGTCAATTCTTATAGTTAAGAGTGGTTATTTCTAGGTGATTCTATGCTACTCTTTTATAAACCTGATTACGATTCTCTATCGAATTCAGTTTATAAAGGGGATTGCTATGAAGAACAAAAAGACAGTTATAACCTATGGAACGTATGATATGCTCCATATTGGGCATATGAATCTACTAAAACGTGCAAAGGCATTAGGTGACTATCTGATTGTAGGTGTTACAGATGAGAACTATGACCGTTCAAGAGGTAAACTCAATGTCGTTGAGAGTACTAAAAAACGGGTTAAAGCGATTGAGGCTTTAGATTTTGTAGACAAGGTTATTGTCGAGAAACATAAAAATCAAAAAGCAGAAGATATGGTTAAGTATGATGTTGATATCTTTGCTATTGGTGATGACTGGAAGGGTTATTTTGACTATCTTAATGAGTATACTCATGTTGAGTATCTTCCTCGAACAGAGGGAATCTCAAGTACTAAACTACGAAAAGAGAATTTTGATACCATTAAGATGGGATTAGTAGGTTTAGGAAAAGATACACAGGCTTTTATTGATGAGTCAAAATTTGTTTCAAATGTAAAAATCAATCGTATCTACTCCAAAGATTTCTTAGCAGTAAAGGCTTTTACCAAAGATAATGAACTTATTAAATATGGTCATGATAACTATGATGAATTTTTAGATACCCCTATTCAAGCTGTCTATATAGATACACAGTTAGGAGAGCATTATACATATATTAAAAAGGCACTCTTAGCAGGTAAACATGTTCTTTGTGAAAACCCTATTGCTTTAGAAAAAGATGAACTTAAAGAGTTACTCTCTTTAGCTAAAAAAGAGAAAAAACTGCTTCTTTCTGCTGTCAAAACAGCCTTTTTACCTGCCTTTAATCAACTCTTTAAAGAGTTAGACTCAGGAGTGATTGGTGAAGTTAAGGAGGTTCGTGCTACAAGAACATCACTCTATAAAGAGAAACACTACTCTGATAGTTTTATTCAACAAGGGGCAACCAATATTCTCTCCTCTTATACCTCTCTACTTGTCAACAAAGTACTTGGAAAACCAAAAAGTATTACTTTTTTCCCACAAGAGGAGAGTGGTTATGATATCAATAACCTAATTGTTACTAAACATAAAAATGGAGCATTAGGTATTGCTAATGTAGCTGTAGGAATGAAGTCTGAAGGCGATGCTGTTATCTCAGGGACAAAGGGGTATATCTATATTCCTGCTCCATGGTGGTTAACCAAAAAGTTTGAGGTTCGTTTTGAAGATACCCATAAAACGTTAACTTTTAACTATGAGTTTGAGGGGTGTGGGTTGCGTTATATGATAGCAGAGTTTACATCCTTAATTCAAAGAGGAAAGAACAAATCCAAGATGCTTACCCCATCCGATATAGTGGGTATTAACCGAGTACTTTTAGAGTATAATGACAGTAAAAATAAAAAGAAGAAGGAAAAATAGATGATATATGAAGACTACTATATCTTTACCCCAGGTCCAGTAAAGATGAGCGATGAGATTTTGGAGGTAGGCTCAAAGCAGACTCCTTATTTTAGAAACTGTGAGTTTTCAGATGTAACTTATGCATGTGAAAAAGGTTTACTAGAGATGGTAAATGCTCCAGAGGGTTCAAGAGTTATCTTTTTAACTGCTTCAGGAACAGCAGGTATGGAGTCAACTGTGATGAACCTTTTAACTAAAGAGGACAACGCACTGGTAGTTAATGGTGGTGGTTTTGGTGGTCGTTTTGTAGACATCTGTGATGTTCATGGTGTACCTCATACAGACTTTAAAGTAAAAGATACTAATCTTCATGATATTGAAGCTTTAGCTCCAAAAGAGGATTATACTGCACTTATTGTTAACGCTCATGAGACCTCTGTTGGTCACCTTTATGATTTAGATGCTATGGGGGCTTATGCTAAAAAGAACGATTTACTCTTTATAGTCGATGCTATATCTATGTTGGTTACTGACCCTATAGATATGCAGTTGCAAAATATAGATGTGGTTATTGCAAGTTCTCAAAAAGGTTTAGCACTTCCTCCTGGGCTTACTATGGTAGTTTTAGCTCCAAGAGCTTTAGAGAAGGTTCAAGATGTTAATAGTCTCTACTTTAATTTTAAAGATTATCTACGCAATGGAGAAAGAGGTCAAACCCCTTACACTCCTGCTGTGACCATTATGTTACAACTAGAGGCTAGACTTAACCAAATCAAGAGAAGAGGTGGAGTACAACAGAGCATAAAAAGAGCTAAAGATATTGCTGAGTACTTTAGAGCAGAGATAAAAGGTCTACCACTAAAAGAGTA
>JALVEV010000272.1 GCA_027030605.1 Campylobacteraceae bacterium
ACCTTTTTAGCCCCCTCACGAATAGAACAACGAACAACGTCCATAGAGGTAAATCCACCACCAACACAGACAACTGTTTTGTCTTTTAACTCATTAGAGGCTGGAGAGCCTATACCATACTTATTCCACAAGTTTACCTTGTCAAGCATAGAAATCGCACCCCAATAACCACCCATATCAGGATTCTCATTTTTAGCACGAACAGTCTTAGAGAGTCTTGCACCAAACCCAAGAAGAACAGCATCGTACTCAGACTCTATCTCTTTAAGTTTTTCAGCATCTACACGACAGTTATTTGTAATAGTAACTGCTTCCATATCTAAGACTAAGTCAATATCTTTATTGTACTTATTAACAGGCATTCTATACTCTGGAACACCTACTGCAACCTCACCACCATTAACAGGAAGCTCCTCAAAGATATGACAAGCAATCCCTTCAAGTGCCAAGTAGTATGCAGCAGTTAATCCAGCAGGACCAGCTCCAATAATAGCAACTTTTTTACCATCGTTTCTAAGTGGTTTTGGCTCTTTTGGGTGTAACCAAGGTACTTCATGGTCAGTCTCATAGTCTGCACCAAGACGCTTAAGCTCCATAATAGATATAGGTTCATCAAGATTAGCACGTCTACAAGCATCTTCACATGGGTGAGGACAAACTCTCCCACAGGTGTGTGCTAGAGGCATAGTTTGACGTGTTGCAGCCAAAGAGTCTGTAAAGACCATGTCTCTTACACCCTCAATATAGGCAGGAATGTCAACATGTGCAGGACACATATCGGTACATGGTGCTGTTACTTTAGCAATGTACGAAGTGTCACCCTCGTAGTGTTTAGATTGTTGCTGATTGTCAATACACTCATCAAACTGCTCTTTGTAGTGTTCCATTAGATCCAAAATCGGTTTTGGAACCGTCTTCCCAATCTCACACTTTGAGGTGACCATCATCGTTTGAGAAATCTCTTTAAGGTGAGCAACATCATCATGCGTTCCCTCACCACGAGCTATTTTATCGAGTAAGTCGTAAAGTATTCTACCTCCCCATCGACCAGGAGCACAACGACCACACGCTTCAGAGTACTCTTGGTACTGTGCAGCGTATTGCGTTGCCAAGATAACCGCGTCTATATCTTCGTCAAAGATGGCAACACCATCCCAACCAATAAACGCTTTACTATCTCGCTCTCCATGATAGGTTTCAGGGAGTTTAAAAGCCGACTCACTCCACTCTTGCGATGGTTTACCACGATTGTCGATAAACTCATCACGCCAAGTAGAGAACAGTAATCTAGACATTATTTGTCCTTTTTAACTACAATAGTCCAGTCAACTTCATTAAATTTAAGAGAGTTCATAAGTTCAACACCCTCTTTCTCTTTAATAAAATCTGCCGATTTTTGAATGTGAGAAAAATCTCCCACCTCAAAAAGAAAAATTCCTACCTCACCAGCTTTTAGTCCACTATCTATTAGCTCACCCATTCTGTCGTAAAAATCATCATGTAGATGTCTTAAGTCATATCTTTGCATTATCTATCCACCTCACCAAATACAATGTTGGTTGAACCAATAATGGTAACAACATCAGCTATATAGGTTCCTACTAAAATCTCTTGAAGTAACCCTGTATGGAAGAACGATGGAGCTCTACACTTAAGACGATAAGCGTATGGCTCACCCTCTGATTTTATGTAGAATCCAAGCTCACCTTTTGGAGACTCTGTTGGAACATAGACTTCACCTTTTGGTGGTCTCATACCCTGAGTTACAAGCACAAAGTGTTGCATGAGTGCATAGTTTTGTGTCATAATCTCCTCTTTTGGAGCTGAGATATATTGAGGAGCGTGTGCCATTAGTTGTGGCTCTGTCTCGTCATATTTTAAGATTAACTGCTTGATAATCTTAATAGACTCCGTCATCTCAGCCATATAGAGTCGGTAACGTCCATAAGAGTCGTTTGTATCTGCTACTGGAATATCAAAATCTAACTCTCCATAAAGCTCATAAGGCTCCTCTTTACGAATATCGTAAGCAATCCCAGAACCTCTTAACATAGGACCAGTACATCCCCAAGAGAGAGCATCTTCAGGAGAGATAACCCCTACATCTTCCAAACGCATCTTCCAAATTCGATTCTCTTGAAGAAGTGCATTATAGGTATGCTCTAGCTCATACTCAACTTTATTACAGAAGTTTCTTAGATTAATCATCCATCCATCAGGAATATCAAGAGGAACTCCCCCAATACGTACAGCAGAGTGGGTCAATCTTGCACCACAATAATCTTCCATTAAATCCATTGCAAATTCACGCTCACGGAATGCATATAAGAAGACAGACATAGCTCCAACATCAAGTGCATGAGTTGCAATAAAGAATAGATGTGAGATAAGTCTGTTAAGCTCTAAAAGTATTGTTCTAATAACTTGAGCTCGTCTTGGAGCTTCAATACCAAGAAGTTTCTCAACAGCTAATGCATAGGCATAGTTGTTTGATGTAGACGCAATATAATCAAGTCTATCAGTTGTTGGTAAAAACTCATTATAGGTCATGTTTTCAGCCATCTTTTCAATACCACGGTGAAGATACCCAATATCAGGGTAAGCTTTTACCACCTGCTCTCCGTCAAGCTCAAGGACTAGTCTTAACTGACCATGAGCTGATGGGTGCTGTGGACCAAAGTTAATAACCATGGTATTATCATCACGCTCAAAGTTAAGGTTTTCAAAAAATGGGGACAGTTTATTTGGTTGTTGCATACTCTTCTCCCTCTACTTTCTATTTTCCAGTTGTTCACCACTATCTTTAGTGTAGTCAACAAGGAATGTCTTACTGTATTCAATTTCTGTTTTTGTCTCACCTTCAGATATATCAGCTCCAAATGGAACTTCATATCCAACTCTTGAGAAACGTTTAGTATCGTATCTATCTATACGAGCAGGGTCTCTATTTTCAGGTCCAATTGCTTCACGAGCCTCTTTTCCAAAGATTTTATCAACCTCATACCAAGAGGCGAACTCATCACCATGAAGAGGATAGGTCTTAAGCAGTGGATGACCTTCCCAATCATCAGGCATAAGAATTCTTTTCATAAATGGATGATTATTAGCAACAATTCCAAACATATCAAACATCTCACGCTCTGCAAAGTTTGCTGCTTTATAGAGAGGAACCACTGACTCAACAGCCAACCCCTGCTCTATTCTCATTACTAAACGCATTCTTTTAACCTCTTTAAGGTTCAAGAGTTGATAGAAAACCTCAAAGTTCCCATCTTTAGCAAGGTAATCTACTGCACTCATCTCTGAAAGCATTGCATAACCACATTCATCTCTAAGAATCTCAAGTGCTTTATAGTTATCTTCATGGTTAATCTCAACAACCATTGAACCCAGTTCAATACGTGAAGATTTAATCTCAACTTTTGCACTTAGCGTCTCTAAATGTTTAGCAAAAGCCTCATCTGTACTTACCTCTTCTCTAGGAGTTGATGGTACAACATGAAATCTATCGGTATAGTAAGATTGTTTCTGAACATTGTCTTTTGGTACATATTTTCTCATTATATTAACCTTAAGTTCTGTTTTGTATTGTTTTTCATGTTTGCAGACTCTCGTCTAATCTTCTTTTGAAGCATCATCAGTGCATATTGAAGTGTCTCAGGACGTGGTGCACACCCTGGAAGATAGATATCTACAGGAACAATTCTATCAACACCTTGTACAGTTGCGTAGGTATTAAACATTCCCCCTGTATTGGCACATGACCCCATTGAAATCACCCATTTAGGCTCTGTCATCTGGTCATAGAGTCTTCGTGCAAACTCAGCATGTTTCTTAGAGAGAGTACCAGCGAGTATCATAACATCAGACTGACGTGGAGAGGCTCTAAAGATAGTTCCCATTCTATCGAAGTCATATCGTGATGCTCCCGATGCCATCATCTCAATCGCACAACATGCGAGTCCATAGGTTAAAGGCCAAAGTGAGTTACTTCGCCCCCAGTTTACTAAATGGTCAACTGTAGTTAATGCTACAGGTAAGCCTCCTGCCGAGGCGTAGTTTACTTGATGCTGTGCCATTCAAGAGCTCCTTTTTTCCATGCGTAAATAAATCCAATAGTTAAAAGTACAATAAAGAGTACCATCTCTGCAAATCCAAACCAACCGAGTAACTTAAAGTCAATTGCCCAAGGGAACATAAAGATAATCTCTACATCAAACAAAATGAATAGAAGAGCTATTAAGTAGAACTGTGTTGAGATGGTATTGGGTTGTTTGGTAACTTCTGGTCCACACTCATAAATTGTGAGCTTCAACTTCTCCGTGTCGAGCTTTGCCAATTTTCTACTTACAAATCGTGCCGCCAATAGTGTTGCATTAAATGCTACAACTGTCACGACGAACAAGAAGAAAATACCGAAATAGGGGTGATGATTCATCACTTGAGTCATTAAAACTCCTTTTGTACAAGATGTTATTCTCTGTTACCATTTTCACTTAAATAGAGAAAATGGGTAGAGTATTGTGTTTATACTATCGTAAAATAGATGAAATAAGTTGTGTAGTAATGGTGTTTAAAGAAGAAAAAAATGTTTGTAACGATGGGTTACAACGGAGTATTGTACAAAAAATAATCAGGACTCTTCTTATCCGATTTTAGCCACATAAGTGTGTGATTTTATATTAAAGATATGAGTTGACAAAAAACTTGATATCTCTTTGCTATCACTAGCTTATTCTCAAAATAACTTAGATTTTACCTCTAAAAAGCTTTAGAGGTAAAATTATTTTTTAAATAAAATACTACTACTTTTTCAACCACTTCTCCTGCAACTGCTGATGAAAACTCTTCTCTAAGCCATTTGCTTCTCGTAACCTTAAAAGTACTCTATCTACCTGCTCTTTTAAAGGACTGCCTGTTGGAAATACAATTCCATAGTTTTGAGGATTAAAAGTAAAAGGTAGAACAAGAAGAGCTTTCTTCTTCTCTTTTTTATTAATTTTATTAGCAAGATAAACTAGTCGAGGACCATCATGAACTAAAGCTTCTGCCTTTCCACTTCGTACTAAAGCGATTCCCTCTTCTATATTTTTTACAGGAATAACATTTGCTCCAATCTTCTCAAGATACTTTCTTGGTGCATCTGTTGCTACAGCAGCCACATACTTACCTGCTAAATCTTTTTCAGAACGAATTGACCCTCCAATAGCTTGTGCAGTTAGAGCAGAAGTTACAATTGCAGTCAAGATACTTACAGCTAAAATTCCTACAATATGCCACATCAAATCAATCACTCTAGCTACTCCTTTGCTAGGTGGTGTCTCCCATGTAATAAGCATAGTAACCCCCCACCAAAAGGCATCAACAATTCCAGAGGGATACTGCTTGGAAAATAGTGTAGAGTTTTTATCTCTTCTATCAACAAACCAACGGAGATGAATAGTAATAAGAAGAAAGAGTAAGAATATCAATGTTGTTTCAAGATTCATCATCTTCTTCAACTCTTTACCCATAAGCTCTAGCACAGAAGAGCTAGACTTTGAGGCATCAACCATAACTTGTAACCCTAATTCATACATAGAGGTAGAAAAGTCTATCTCTTTCTCACGGGCAGAGGTAATAGTAATTGCAGAGATAGCGACATCAATCTTTTTATTTTTAGCAGCATCAATTAACTCCGATGTTGAATTATGATAGACCCACTCTGTCTTAAGGTGAAGCTCCTCTGCAATCTTATTCCAAAGGTCAATACTAAAACCAATTGGCTTACGATTTTCAACGGATGTATTTTTATCATACATCACCCATGGTTCAGAGGGTTTAATCCCTACTTTTAAAGTTTCACTCTGAGCATAGAGTGAAAAAAACAGCATAAAAAACAGTAGAAAACGCATCACTACTCCTGAATATATTTTTTTAGAAGTGAAGTATACATAGTAGAGGTAAAACGTGAGTCATTTTAGCACGATTTTAAAACAAAAGTTACATTAAAGCCCATATTTGCGTCCTATCTACCCTTTTTCTCTATAACTCTACCCCTAAAAAAATAGGAATGCAATGAAAAAAATCTGAGACTAAAAAACATATCAACCAAATCATAGCCACAAATAGCTAAAATAAGTTAAAAATTAATCTTAAGGCTAATAAAAATGATATTAACCCTTCTACTTCTTTTAGCTATTCTATTTATATCCATAGAGGCACAAAAGTATCTTAAAATCCCCTCACCTATTACGCTTATTGGGCTAAGTTATACTTTTTACTACTTTTTCCCAAATATGGTACTCTTTTCAAGTGAGAGCTTTGCAGAGTTGGTTCTGTTTTTAATTCCAATTCTTATTGCTTCAGACGCACTTCAGCTTAAGCTTAAAGATTTAAAGAAAAATGCACTAAGTCTTACCTATTTAGCTCTTATATCTGTAGCACTTTCAGTTGGGCTAGGTATTCTCTCGGCAAATATCTTTTTTTCAGACTATAACTTAAGTACAGGGGCAATTATTGCTCTATTTGCTATGGTATTAGCAACCGACCCTGTCTCTGTAGTTGCAGTATTTTCTAGCTTTAAAGTACCACATAAGTTAGCCATTTTAGCAGAGGGTGAGTCACTCTTTAATGATGCTACAGCGTTGATTATCTTTGTCTTTATTGCAATTCCTATGATGAATGGAGTTGATGTTGGGGCTTTAGATATTGCTGTTATCTCTGTTAAGGTTATTGTTTTCTCTATTGTTATTGGGCTTATTGTTGGCTACTTAGGGGTTATTTTAATGCGTCTTACTGCTGACCCTATGAGTGAGTTGGTTCTCATTTTACTTACAGCCTATGGTGCATTTGAGGTGGCAGAACACTTCCATATGGCTGGGTTATTGTCTGTTATTGTGGCAATTATTACGCTCAATACCATTACTCAAAAATCATTTGATGAAAAAGAGAAACAGGTAAAAAAAGCTAGAAATATTGTTAACCGTGCTAACAAAAGCAAAAAGGTCTTCTCAACAGGTTTTATAAGTGGAATTACGAGAAAACTAAGTACTGATGTATCTAGCATTGAACGCCATAAACAGAACCTTAACTCTGT
>JALVEV010000273.1 GCA_027030605.1 Campylobacteraceae bacterium
AACAAAAAACATCTTAAATCTTTTTAGATTTAATTTTTTCTACTTTTTAAGAGTATTATAGAGGAAATTTAAACATTAAGGAGTAATCAAATATGATTAAACAAAGCATCGTTGCTCTAGCAACACTCGGACTACTTTCTCTCTCAGCTTCAGCTGCAAATACTGCTGCATGTGCAGGGTGTCACGGTAAAGATTTTGAAAAATCTGCAATGGGTAAATCTAAAATTGTTAAAGATATGTCAAAAGATGACATTATAAAAGCACTTAAGGGTTACAAAGATGGCTCTTACGGTGGTGCAATGAAAGCTGTTATGGCAGGACAAGCTAAAAATCTTTCTGATGCAGATATTGAAGAGATTGCAACATCTATAGCTGGTGGAGATAAAAAAGCTGAAGACGCTAACACTACAAAAGCAGAAGATTCAAATGCAACAAAAGCAGAAGAGAAAAAAGAGGCTACTCCTGTAAAAGAAGTTAATACTGCTGCTTGTGCAGGATGTCATGGTGCTAACTTTGAAAAAGCAGCTCTAGGTAAATCTAAAATTGTTAAAGATATGACAAAAGCAGACATAGAAACAGCACTTAAAGGTTATAAAGATGGCTCTTATGGTGGTGCAATGAAAGGGGTTATGGCTCCAAATGCTAAAAAACTATCTGACGAAGATATTAAAGCTATTGCTGAAAAATTTGGTAAATAGTCCCTCCTCTTTTCACTCACAAAATCTACTTTGTGGGTGAGCATCTTTTCTCTCTTAATTTTACTCTTCTCAAATATAACTCTACTTTAGATATAATATTTTTTTTAATTGGAGATTATATTATTGAAAACCATAACACAAAAACTAGACCTAGAGCAATTTATAAACAACTTTAAAAGCTTCTACGCAAGAGACAAAAATATTGAGCTAATGGGCGATATTAATCAGCACTTTAAATATATATCGGCTCTATCATCAGTTGAGTTTCCTGCCATAAAAGAGGTTATGAACCTAGATATACAACTCAATAAGATTAAAAAACAAGGTATACTCTCGCTTGATGAGATTTATGCTTTTATGACAATGGTTGAGTACTTTAACGCACTTAAGGCCACCTCTTTACCTGAACCTTTAGGAAAGTGGATTAGAGAGATTAATGTACCTGATGAGATTTTAGATATTATTTTGTACTTTACCGATGAAGGAAACATAAACCCAGAGCGTGAGCCTGAACTTTTTGATATTGAAAAAGCACTTAAGCTTAATAAGTCAGAACTAAAAGATAAGCTTTATAGATTAGCCCACTCCTCTACTCTTAAAGAGTATCTAGTCGATAGCCAAATTCACTTTATGAATGGAGAAGAGACACTTATGGTGCGTGGTGGATTTAACAAAGCCATTAAAGCCTCAGTAGTTGGGCGAAGTGCTAGTGGATTCTTTTACATCTTACCACAATCTATTAGCCATTTAAAAGAGAAAGAGTCAGCTCTGCTTAGTCGTAAAGAGGAGGTGATTTATAGGTACTGTCAAAGCTTTTCAGCTACACTTCATAAGCACTTTTTGTTTATGAGATTTATTAACCGTGAGTATGATAGATTTGACCAATATCAAGCTAGAGTAATGTTTGCTCGTGCCTATGACTACAACTTTATTCTGCCCTCAAAACGAAAAGTGGTTAAACTTAGTGAGTTTTGTCACCCTGCCATTGAAAACCCTAAACCTGTAGATATTGAGCTTGAAAAGTCGGTTATGTTGGTTACTGGGGTTAATGCAGGGGGTAAAACCATGTTGCTAAAGTCACTTCTTGCCTCTGTCTTTATGTCTAAAAATCTTTTACCATTTAAGTGTAATGAAGAGAAAACAGAAGTAGGACACTTTAAGAGCATAGAAGCAGTCATTGACGACCCACAATCGGTTAAAAATGACATCTCTACCTTTGCAGGTCGTATGGTAGAGTTTGCTAAACTCTTTGAGAAAGAGAATGCCATTGTAGGGGTAGATGAGATTGAGCTTGGAACGGACTCTGATGAGGCTGCGTCACTCTTTAGGGTAATGCTTGATGAGTTGCGTAAAAAAGGGATAACATTTATAGTCACTACACACCATAAACGTTTAGCTTCACTTATGAGTAGCGATGATGATGTGGAGTTAATTGCAGCGTTGTATGATGAGGCAAATAGAAAACCTACATATACCTTTTTGCAGGGAAGCATTGGAAAGTCTTATGCTTTTGAGACGGCAGAGCGTTATGGTGTGCCTGTGCATATTATAGAGAAAGCCAAGAAGATTTATGGAGAAGACAAAGAGAACCTAAATGAGTTGATTGAGAAGTCTACAACCCTTGAGCGTGAGATGCGTCTAAAACTTGAAAAGATAGATAAAGAGCTAAAGGCTGTAGAGCGAAAAAAAGAGGATTTAGAGAATATTGAAGCAAGACTCAATGAGCAACAGAGAAAAGCTATTGCTACGCTTGAAAACCGTTACAATGCTGCAACTAAACGAGCCTTGGAGGCAATGAAAGCAAAAGAGTCTACTGAGGGGCGACGACTGCTTAACGAAGCTCACAAACATAAAGAGCGTTCAAAACAGGCTAAAGAGGTTAAACAGCCTAATAAACGAGTTCTTCAAGTGGGAGACCAAGTTAAATATCGCTCTAAGCGTGGGGAGATTTTAAACATTAGAAACAAAGAGGCAACCATTGAAGTTGATGGATTGAAGATGCGTGTACCTTTAAATCAACTGCGTTATTTGGAGAGTCCTACCAAAAAAGTAGTTCAAAAACCAAAGACAGTGGTAAATGTTGAGAAATCGGGACGAGGGTCTGTCTCTATTAAACTTCTTGGATGCTATGCTGATGAGGCGATTGATAAACTTGATGTTTTTTTGTCTGATGCTTTAGTTGCTGGTTTTTCAGAGGTTGAGATTATTCATGGGACAGGTTCAGGGGTTTTGAAAAAGGTGGTTATTGATTACTTAAAAAGTTATCCAAAACTTCAATCTTTTCATGGGCTTAAAGGAAACCTTGGAATTACTGTTGTTAAACTGTAAAACTATTTAGATATAATTATGTCATTTATAAAATATTGGAGCAATAAATTGAAAATTTCAGAAACTATTGATGAAGTTAAAAAAGAGTTAAGTAGCGATGAGCAGATGTTGGCATCTGCTTTTAAAATTGAAAAGTTATATAAAAAACATAAATTTAAACTTTTTACAGTTGTTGGTTTGGCTGTTGCCTACTTTGGTGGGACAGCAATTATAGAGAGTATAGAACAAGGTAAACGCGAGAGTGCCAATTCAGCACTTTTAACTTTAGAGACAGATGAAAACAATTCAAAAGCGTTAGAGACATTAAAAACAGATAATCCTGCTCTCTTTGAACTGTTTACCTACCAAGAGGCTTTAAAAAATGGTGATACAACACAACTTCAAAGTTTAAGCTCAAGTCAAAATCCTATTATTGCTGATATTGCAAGTTATCATCTCTCTGTGATTAAAAATGAAGAGGCTGAAAGTAAACTCTATGATGATGTTGCTAAAATCTACAATGCTTCACTTGAGATTAAAGCTGGAAAAATCTCTGAAGCTAAAGATGAACTTGAACTTATTGGTGAAGAGTCACCTGCTTACAGTATAGCAAAATTGATTAAGCACTATACAATCAAAGGGAAATAATGTATAAACAAATTCTACTTGCTTCAACTATTGCTATCATTTTGTTTGCTGGATGTTCATCAAAAGAGTACTATAAACCTGAACAGACCTTTAACCTTTCAACTTCAAATATGGGTGATAAATTAATTAATTATAGTCGTGATGGTGCAACTTTAGCAAGTGGAACAGTTTTAACCAAAGACCAAGCTGTAAAGATAAAACTTGACAAAGGTTTCTACTTTATTAACAATAATCGAAATGCAGCCATTACAGCTGACTTGCAAGGAAACTGTAATATTGTTACCCAAAAAGGTAGAGTTGCCTCAGCTAAATTTCCTCAAGCACTTGTAGCAGGAACTCTTATTGGACAATATTTAGTCTATGTTTTACAAAATAACAACTATGGAATTTATGACTTTAAAGCAAATAGAATTATCTACAATAATGAAGCTCATAAAGCCTATGCAATTGATAGAAGAATTGCCAACCCATTACCTGTAGATAAGTTAGTTGTTATTCCTACTCTTGATGGAAAACTTGTTGTATTGGATATGACAACCAAAAAGATTGCTAAAGAGGTATTTGTAAGTACAGAGAAGTCACTTAACAATATTATCTTTTTAGGACAACTCAACAATGCTCTCATTGCATCTACACCACATAAGATGATTTCTCTCTCCTCTAAAGGGAAAAAAGAGTACGATAAAGAGATTGCTGAAGTTGTTATCAATGGTGGGAAACTCTTTGTTTTTCAGAAAAATGGAAAAATTGCAAAGCTTGATGAATCACTCTCTGTAATATCTGAAAAAAAGTTTAAATTTGCACACTTTTCAAGAGCTACTGTCGATGAAAAAAAAGTTTATGGTTTAGAGAAACAGGGTTATCTGATTGTTGCTAATCGAAACTTGAGTAAACATAAAGTCTATAAAGCACCAGAAGTTGATGACTTTACATTTGTATCAGGCAATAAAATCTATTATAATGGAGAGATTATTGACCTCACCCCATTAAATTATGAGTAGTAGTCATCTACTTATAGCTTTTCAAGAGTATCTACATATAAATAAAGCTCTTGAAAGCAATACTATTAAGAGCTATCTTTCAGACCTTCGACAGTTTCACTCTTTTTTTAAAGAGCAAGATATTCTCAAACTTCAAACTGCTGATATTTTTGCCTTTTTAACACAATTTGAAAATAAACGTACCCTTAACCGAAAACTCTCTTCGATTAATGCCTTTTACGACTTCTGTCATAAGTTAGAGTTTACAAATACAAACATCAACATTCCTATGGCAAAGGTTCCTAAAAATTTGCCTAAATATCTTTCATTTGAGGAGATAAACTTAGCACTTCAACGTATTGACCGTTCTACTCTACTAGGGCTTAGAGACTATGCTTTAATTCTTTTTCTCTATGCTTCTGGTTGTCGTATTAGCGAGGCACTTATGGCAAGAAGAGAAGACCTCAACGATGGTTGGCTCAAAGTTCGATTTGCTAAAGGAGAAAAGGAGCGTATGGTTCCTCTTGCTCCTATTGCCATAGAAGCTGTAGAGGCATACCTAAAAGAGGCTTCAATGCAGAGTGAGTATATTTGGCTTAACTACCGTGGTACACAACTTAGTCGTGTATCTGCCTATAAAATAGTAAAAACCTATCTAAATGTCTCTCCTCATGTTCTAAGGCACTCTTTTGCTTCTGCACTTATCTTGGGTGGAGCTGACCTGCGTGTAGTACAGGAGTTATTGGGGCATTCATCGTTAGAGACAACACAGATTTATACCCATATTCAACAAGAGAATTTAGCTAAAACAATTAATGAATACCATCCACTAGCATAAGGAGAAAAATGAAAACTATTGTAGAGCTACTTCAAGAGAAAAGATTAGTGTTTAAATCACTCAAACCTATTGATGTTAAAGAGCTTGGCTCTCGTAAAAAGATAGATATCTATTTGGGGGTTGATTTAAAGAGTTATTACGCTTGTATTATTCATGTTAATAAAAAAAGCCGAATTTTACGTAAAGAGGCAATGGAGTTAATGGAGTTTCATAAAAAGTTAGAGGCTTATAATGAGAGTAAAATACATAAAAAATATATCTATATTCAAGCCCCACTCTGCTCTAAAGCTAAAGCTCTTTTTGAAGAGGAGAAGTGGAGAGTTTGGGTAGAGGAGAACTAGCGTCCTGTATAGGAGTATAGGAGTGCTGACTTTAGACGAGGAAAGACTTTCCATCTATCTTCAGGTAAGATAGCAAAACAACCATTACTTCGTCCTAATCTTGAGACATAAGAGGCTGTATGAAGTAAGATTTCTCTTTTCCTTGCATTTCTATTTTTCCACTCTAACCCATCAATAGGCAAATAGTTATGTCTTTTTTTTACAGTTTTTCCCTCTTTTCTTCCTACTTTAAAAAAACCATATGGTGTCATATTTGTACCATAGACATTACTAGAACGCCAAACACGTCCCCCTTTTGCACCAGAGTTTACTCCATGGGCTACAAAATAGCGTGATACTGCTCCAGTATGAAGATTTATAATATAGAGACGCTTTTGAGTAGCCAATTTAGTATAGTCTGCAATTGCAATAAAATCTTTAGAGAGATGCTTTCTATAGCGATTATGCTCATAATAGTTAAACGTTTTTGCTAATGCTTTTTGAGAGACATTACTTGTACGTTTTACTTTATTAAATACATAGTGTAGATGTGATTTACTAACATAGTGACCAAAATGCCAATCGTTATAACTACTTTTAGCATCTAAAGTTGTAGTGAGTAAAAGTAGTAAAGAGGAGGTAATAATTTTAAACTTCATGTTTTCTCTTTCTTTAAATTTATATTTTATATTTTTAATTTTATATTTTTTTAAGTTTTATAATTTTAATCTATTTTTTATTTGTTTTAGTTGAAATATTTGAGCTAGATAAACAAATATTGTGTTAATATTTCCTATCAAAAAAAAAGGTTATATATGCACTATTTAAAGTCACTTAATGTACAAGTTCTGTTAGGAATTATCTTAGGTATACTCTTTGGAGTTACCCTACCCCAAATTGCTTTGGAGCAAAAACTTATTGGAGATATGTTTGTTGCTCTATTAAAAATGTTGGTTGTCCCTTTAGTATTTGCCTCCATCTATACAGCTTTAACAGGGCTTGGCTCTGTTGAAAAGCTTAAGCAGATTGGGTTAAAAACCATTGGACTCTACCTCTTAACCACAGCTCTCTCTGTTCTTTTGGCAATTATTGTTATGAATATCTTTCCTATTGGAGAGCCTGTTAGCTCTGCTGGACTAGAGTATACAAAAGCTTCAACCATTAAACCATTCTCTTTTCATGATATGATTATGTCATTTATCCCCTCTAATGTCTTTAACTCATTAGCTACAGGGCAGATGATGCAGATAATTGTCTTTGCTATCTTTTTAGCTATGGCATCTTTTAAACTAGAGAAAAAACATCAAGAGGTACTTTTTGACCTCTTTACCTCTATCAATGAAGCGATGTTCCATATTGCTAAATGGGTTATTAACTTAACTCCTATTGGTGTTTTTTCACTTATTTCATATATTATTGCAAAACAGGGAATAGATGTTATTTTAGGTCTATGGCAATATGTCTTAGTAGTTTTAGTAGTGATTATTTTACATGGTATAGTAACCCTACCTTTAGTACTAAGCTTCTTTGCAAAAATTAACCCTTACAAATATATGAATGCAGTAAAAGAGTCAACCATTATGGCATTTTCAACAGCTTCATCAGCAGCAACTTTGCCTGTAAGTCTACGAGTAGTTCAAGAGAAAGGTGGAGTCTCTAAAGACTCAGCAGGGTTTGTTTTACCACTTGGAGCAACAGTCTCTATGGATGGAACAGCAGCTTACTTAACCATTGCTGTACTCTACATTGCCAATATGGCAGGAGTTGCTATGAGCTTAGGTGACCAACTTATCTTAGGACTAACAGTAGTTGCTCTCTCGGTTGGGGTTGCAGCACTTCCTTCTGCTTCACTGGTTATGATGGTGGTTATTTTAAATCAGGTTGGATTACCTGTGGAGTATTTGGCAATTATTGTGGCAGTAGATAGAATCTTAGATATGGCAAGAACATCACTTAATGTCACTTCTGATTTGGTGGTTACTAAGATTGTGGATGTTTTGACAAAGAGACAAGAGAATACACGAAGCTAAAGCCGTCGATTCCTTATATGCAAATTGCATTTTCGGAATCGGCGTGTTTACACCCGAACAATTTAAATAAAAAGATAATTACCCGTTAATCATCTCACCAATTTTAAAGGAAAGCTCTAAAGCTTGATTAGCATTGAGTCTTGGGTCACACTGGGTATGGTAACGACTTGCTAAATCATCTGCTGTAATAGCACAAGAGGCTGAACCTGTACACTCAGTTACATCGTTTCCTGTCATCTCTAGGTGAATTCCACCTGCAACAGTTCCCATCTCTTTATGAATTGCAAAGAACTGCTCTACTTCAGAGAGAATATTGTTAAAATCTCTGGTCTTAAACCCTGTTGAACTCTTCTCTACATTTCCATGCATTGGGTCACATGACCAAACAACATTTTTACCCTCATCTTTTACTCTTTTAAGTAGTTTTGGGAAAAACTCTTGAATTTTATCTGCACCCATACGAACAATAAGGTTTAATCTACCCTCTTCATTTTCAGGATTAAGAGCATCAATTAGTTCAATCAACTCATCCTCTTGCATAGTTGGTCCAACTTTACAACCAATAGGATTAGCAATACCTCTAAAGTACTCAATATGAGCATCTGTTAAATCTCTAGTTCTATCACCAATCCAAAGCATATGTGCTGAACAGTCATAATACTTATTATCTACCTCTGAGTCTATTTTAGTTAATGCCTCTTCGTAGTTTAGAAGTAGTGCTTCATGAGAAGAGAAGATAGTGGTCTGATGCAGTTGAGGTACTTGGTCACTTGAGAGACCACATGCACTCATAAACTTAACTGCGTTATCAATCTTATGACTCAACTCTTCATATTTTTTACCCAACTCATTGTCTTTAATAAAGTCTAAATTCCACTGATGAACCTTGTTAAGGTCAGCCAATCCACCACGTGAAAAGGCTCTTAACAGATTTTGAGTTGCAGCAGATTGATAATAGGCTCGAATCATATTGTGAGGATTAGGAATACGTGCCTCTTGGGTAAACTCAACACTGTTTATAATGTCTCCACGGTAAGAGGGCAACTTAACACCATCTCTCTCTTCAAAATCAGAAGAGCGTGGTTTTGCAAACTGTCCTGCAATACGCCCTACTTTAACAACTGGTTTTCCAGTTGAATACATCATCACCATATTCATTTGCAACATAAGTTTAAAAAAGTTTTTAATGTTTGGTGTATTAAAATCAGCAAAACTCTCTGCACAATCTCCACCTTGAAGTAAAAAAGCCTCTCCTCTCCCTACTGCAGCTAACTTCTCTTTTAAAGTTCGTGCTTCTCCTGCAAAAATAAGTGGTGGATATGAACTAAGCTCCTCTTCTACACGTTTAAGTGCTTCTTGGTCACTATAGGTTGGTTGTTGCTTAATTGGAAACTCTCTCCAAGAGCTTGGTGTCCAGTTCATCTTCTTATCCTTCGAAATTAATTCCGAAATTATACCAAAAAAATACAAAATTAAGTATTTATTGTATGTTTATGTAGGTATGGATATAATAAAATTTAAAAAAGGACTTTTATGCAAAAAAAACTGCTACTACTTGTATTTCTTGCAACAGCTATCTTCTCAACAGGGTGTATACCTAGAACATCTCCACATACTATTCAACGGAATACTCTACCAAACACCCAGCCAATAACCTATCCTCAAGTAAGAAATTCATCTCTACCTACTTTTTCTTATCAGAAAGTTCAGACCGTACAGGGTCCAGTATTAACAATTGGTTCAAATCGTACAGGTTTTTTATTTCCCGATTTTAAAGGAAAAATTATTCTTTTAGAAGTTTTTGGTCAACATTGTCATTTCTGTATTGAGTCACTACCTAGTATCACCTACTTGCATTCAAAATATCGTCAAAACCTACAAGTTGTAGCACTCCAAGTTCAAGAGCAAATGAGTAGGAGTAAAGCAAATAGTCTTATTCAACAATTTAATATGAACTATCCTATTATTGATAGAGCAAATGGCTCTGAGTTGATGTCTATTTTAAAAAGTAATTATGAATGGACAGGTTCGCTTCCATTTACGCTCTTAATTAAAAATGGAGTTACCCAACAAGTTTTTACAGAACAAACAGACCAAGAAGAGATAGAGAGAGCAATTCAAAGCTTACTTTAAATTGATTAATTAAAGTAGACTTTATAGAAAAAGTCTACTTAAATTATTTTTTTCTGAAGAAGGTCTGCTTTACCAAAATAGTAGCCTTGAGAGTAGTCAACACCTATTTCACAAAGAATTTTATAGATATTTTCATTCTCAACATACTCTGCAATAGTCTTGAATCCTTGTTTTTTGGAAAAGTATACAATAGTCTCTACCATATTCCTAGACAATATATTTGATTCAATATCTCGAATTAAAGAACCATCTATTTTAATATAATCTGGTTCATATGCTAAAATTCTTGAAAAATTTGAAAAACCTTTACCAAAATCATCTATAGCAATACTAACTCCTTTAGATTTTATCTCTCTAATGAACTCTGTAGTCATTGCTAAATCTTGAACCTCTTCATCTTCAATAATTTCAACAGTAATTCTATAGGTTTCTGTTTTATAACGCTCTAAAAGCTCAAAGAACTCTTCTCTTGTACTCTTTTCTGTCATATCTAAGGTTGAAAGATTTATAGAAATTTCCATATCGGTATAAAATAATGCTCGAAAAGAGTTTCTTAACACAATCGTTGTAATCTCATTATAGTACTTACCCTCTTTAGCTGTCTCTAAAAAGAAATAGGGAGAGACAATATTACCCTCTTCATCTATTAAACGAACTAATGATTCATACTTTTCAATCTTTTGTGTTTTGTTATTAACAATCGGTTGAAAATAAGAGACAATATTGTAACTATTTATAGCTTTTCGTAACATATTAAATGTCTCTAGTTTTTTAACAGCAGTAGCTTTCTCTTCATCAAGCAACTTATTAGCTATAATAAAACTCTGTTTACTATTTAACAAATTACGTAAACCTGCTTTTGCTTTCTCTAGAGCATGTCTACCGTAGGCTAAAGAGGTTATAATAAAGAGTGTGTAATCAATAAGACCAATTTTAATATGTGCACTATTAACCCTCTTGTGAAACTCTTTTATAGTACTATTTAAAGTTTCGGACTTAATTAACTGTTTATCATAGGGCTTAACAAAAACGAATTCACCATTTTCTAAAAGATAAACTCTCATAAAATTACATCTTTTCGGCATATGAGATAAAAGTTTTTTAGCAAATCGTTTTTGAAGTTTTTTACTAATTTTACTTTTCAATGAAAAATTCAAATACTTAAACTCTTCTATCTTAATCAGTATAACAATAGCCTCATCCAAAGTATCAAGATAATCAATTAAATTATGTTCTCCAAAAAATAGATGATTGTTCATTGTAAATTTATCTATCAACTTATAAGCCTTTCTAAAAAAATATTAATTTTATATAAGCTTCTATTTTAGTACAAAAAGCCGTAAAATAGGTCATTAGAGAGCTTATTAAGATAATTTAAAACATAATAGTTACAAGAGTATACAATTAAATTATAATAATTATTATATTTGAATAGATAAAAACATTACAATGTGACATTTTTCTCTATTTTAAAAAAAATTTTCAGTATAATTAACTCTATTAACTGAGGAGATTTTATGAAAGAAGCTAAAGTCCTATTCCAAAAACTAAAAATTGTTTCACTTCTTGATTTAGCACTAATTTTACCTACCTCTTACAACAACACTACCCTCTCTTCTAAAATCACTATAGGAAAAGTGAATACCTTTGAAGCCAAAGTTGAAGAGGTAAATAGTGTTAATGGTAAACTTCGTATTACCTTTTGGCTTCCCCAATTTCATAAACAACTCAGCTCTATGCTCTTTAGAGTTACCCCTTATCACTATCAGCTCTTTACTGTAGGTTCTAAACACTTTATTCAAGGTAGAGTCGAAGAGTACAAAGGCTTTTTACAGATGAATCAGCCCAAATCACTCAAACAGATAGGAGAGATTATTCCAAAATACTCAACAGCTATAAAGCAGAGTAGTATTCGCTCTTTAATTGAGTGTTATATCAACGAAAAAAATCTCTATGCAGAGGGGTTAAACCAATATGAGGTCAATACTATTCTAGGACTACACTATCCAAAAAATATACAACAGATTGAAGAGTATGACCAAGAGGTACTTAAGTTTATAGAGGCGTTTAACCACATGAAGAAACTTAAAGGAAAACGTGAAGATTTTCCTGCTATAGAGGCTCTTAATGGAGAGCTACACTCTTTTGTAAAAGCTCTTCCTTTTGAGTTAACCAAAGAGCAACAAGCTGTTATTTATGAGGTACAACAGGATTTAAAACAAAAAGAGAAGGCTACTAAACGGCTTATAATAGGTGATGTAGGTTCTGGAAAAACGATGGTTATTTTAGCTAGTGCTGTTATGGCTTACCCATCAAAGAGTATTCTTATGGCTCCAACCTCTCTACTTGCTCTTCAACTCTATGAAGAGGCACAAAAACATCTACCCCAACATATTAAAACTGCTTTAGTGATGCAAGGGAGTAGTGAGGGAGATTATTTAGAAGCAGATTTTATTATAGGGACTCATGCTCTACTCTTTAAAGAGGATTTACCAAAAGCTTCACTTGTTATGGTAGATGAACAGCACCGTTTTGGAACAAAACAACGTGCCTTACTTGAAGCGATGATGGCAAATGAAGAGAGGAAACCTCACTATCTACAGTTTTCTGCAACCCCTATTCCTAGAACCCAAGCGATGATGCAGTCTGAGCTTATAGATGTAAGCTTAATAACATCTACCCCTTTTAAAAAAGATATTACCTCACGCATTATCTCAAAAGAGGATTTTCCTGAACTTTTAGAGTCTATCAAAGAGGAGATTGCACAAGAACATCAAGTGCTTATTGTCTACCCTTTGGTAGAAGAGAGCAAAGAGATTCCTTACCAATCGATTGATGAAGGTCGAGGTTTTTGGGAGAAGAGATTTGAAAATGTCTATGTAACCCATGGAAAAGATAAAAACAAAGAGGAGGTTCTACAAGAGTTTAGAGACAAGGGCAACATTCTTTTAGCTACAACAGTTGTAGAGGTGGGTATCTCTTTACCAAGGTTAACTCTTATTGTTATTGTAGGTGCTGAACGTTTAGGATTAGCTACACTTCACCAACTACGTGGACGTGTAGGACGCTTAGGGCTAAAGAGCTACTGTTACCTCTTTACCAATGATAAAAACAATAAACGCCTTCAATCATTTACGCAAACTATGAGTGGATTTGAGATTGCAAAGTTAGATTTAATGTTTAGAAAATCGGGAGATATTTTAGATGGAACCATACAGAGTGGTATGCAGTTTAAATGGCTTAATTTGGCTAAAGATGAACATATTGTAAAAGTAGCTAAAGAGAGGGTTAAAATGTTATAGGGTGCGTTTCCCAACGCACCGTAAATTATAATGTGCTGTTTCCCAACACACTATAGATTAATAGAGACCAAATTTTCCATCAGCTCTCTTATACATAACTCTCATAAGACCATCATGGTCATTAAATACGATAAATTGTCGCTTCTTCTCAGCTTTTAGGGCTTCAATAGCTTCGTCAAAATCTAGTGGTTTATGAAGTTCTAAATCCATAGGAACAATCTCTACCTCTTCTGGCTCTAAATCAAGTACTGCTTCAGCCTCTTCACCTAAATCTTTAAAAGACATTACTTTGTGGTTTTTAATTTTATCTGCATGTCTTCTTAGTGCTTTCTTTGCTCTCTCAAAAGCCATATCTACAGCAGTATAAACATCTTTATCTTTTTGAGTAATAACAATAGTATTTTTATCTTTTAGATTAAGAACCAGCTCTACAGATACCCCCTCTTTATTTTTATTATTGGCTGAGATAATAGTGTTGCTTGAAATAATATTTAAATTATATTTGTCCAGTGTATCAATACTCTGCGAGATGTGTTCTCTTAGAGAATCCGATAGGTCAAAATGTCTTCCCACTATATTTTTGCTCATAATTTATCCTTTATGTTTGAGTAACTTAACTCCTAACATTTTCAGTTGTTAAGTATTAATATTATATCGTATATTTGTAAACCAAAAGTTAATGTAACTGAAAACTTCTATAGCTTTTGTATAGTTCTTCTGTGAAAGGTAATATCTCTCTTTTGAGGGTCATCAAAATCTTTATAAGTCACATAGGTATCTACAATAAGAGAAATAGTACTATAAAAAGAGTCTACTAAATTATTAGTCCATGTTGCATTTGGAATAGTTACTCCACCCGATGGGTCAATTGAAGCACTACATCCACTTAATAGTGTATCATTTCCTATATATTTAATATTTACTCTTATAGTATAACCAGGAAAACCTGTTTCTGCTCCAAAGTTATCAGAAAAGCTTGTAAGACAAGATGCTCCATTATTATAAAGTACTTTTAAAATTGCCAACTCAGTATAGCTTCGAGCTAAAAGAGCTGCTTGTTCTTTTTGATATTGCTGTGTTGTCTCTTTAACTATTTTACCTGTAACATTCATAATTAGTGAGGTTACTGTTGCCATAATAACAATAACAAATATAGCCGTTACCATTGAAAATGCTTTTTTACTTTTTATAGTTATCATCGTATAATTGCCTTCTCTTTACAAGTACTAATATTATAATCTGCTCCAATATCTTCAGTTGCACAAAGTTTTAGTTGTATTACACCTCCACTTTGGGTAAATTTAAAAACAGATACATTGGTAATAAGTGTTGAAATAGAAGCATTATTATCATATGTTTCTATATTCCATGGTTGATAATTGTAATGTAAGTTTAAATCATAAAGTCCATTTGATTTTTGTTCAGGTACTAATGCATAAGCCGACCATACTAATTGATAGCGTTCAGTTATTATTTTAGGTTTAGATGTATTTTTAAAATTAAAAGATGTTAAATTATTTTTTGATACTGCATAGATACAGCTACTATTGTTGTCTACAAGCCCCATACATGTTCCATCAACAATATCATCTTCACCTGTTCTTGGTTGAAAAATAACAGCTGGTCTCTGTAATGAACCTGTAAGTCCAACTTGAGATTTCGACAAATTTTTAATAACAGTATCAATATTATTTAAATTTGAACCAGGTGAATCAAATTGAGTTGTAGTTGCTGTCTCATAATTAGCTATACCACTCCAATATGGAGTTTCACCTGCTGAAAAGCTATCGTTATCATAACCTATCCACTCTAAAACAGTTAAGTTTGTATCTACTGCTAAATTAAGACCTGTAAGTAGCTTATAGTCTGCTGGATTATTTTTATTTTTTGCAATTGCAGAATCCAATACACTATAAGTTAAACGATTTACAATTTGATTAATGGCTAACTCTGTTTTTGTATTGACATTATAAAGAGCTCGTTGTGTAATATAGTTTTCATAAACCTGTACAATAATTTGAGAAGAGATAGAAGCAACAATACCTAAAATAACAAGCACAAAAATAACTTCTATAAGAGAAAATGCTTTTTTCATTATAATTTCTTTCCTTTTATGGCATATGTTCCAATATTACAAGAGAATGCTTTAAATGTAATATTTTTATCTAGTTCTTCTACCCCACTATTTGATGTCAAATTAACTTTTATAGCTTTAATATTACTATAGGGACTGATAGCAGTATTAATACTTTCTAAAACATTATTCTCTTTAGTATATCTAACTGTTGTATTGATACTAATATTAGTATCAACATACTCGCCAATATCAGAGGATATAGATTCATTATTAAAAAGTAGAAGTCCAAAACTTTGGTTATTATAATCATCAACATCATCAAAATTAATATAGTTAGATTCATTTAAATCATGTCCAAAACTACTAAAGGGTGTTGGAAATAAAGTACCATTTCCATCATCTGTATTTCTTCCTGTCACACCCACTAAACCAGCTGGTGGAAAAAGGTAACCTGTTCTATTGGCATCTAAAATAGGTGATGCCCCAGCTGGAATCTTAGTATTTGCTTCATCCCAGTGCATTGAAAGTACAATAGCTACCTGAGAGGCTGTAGCTGAAATTGCTTCTTGTTGCAATGCAATATTAGAGCTTTTAATAGATTGCTGTATAAGCATTGGTGCAGACATCAAAACAATACCCATAATAACAAGAGCAAATATAAGCTCTATCATTGCTATAGCTCTTTTACTCTTTACCATGATAGCTTACCATTTTTTTCAACGATTCCATTAAGACTACCATTTTTATCTCTCATAAGGTTATATCCTAATCCTATCTCTTTTTTAATATTAACTCCTGCCATACCTGATACTGATTTAAAGGTAACAGAATAAGATGAAGGGTGACCTGATATTCCAGCTACAGTCTCTTTACTATTAAAACGTAACCAAATATCGGAATCTATAGCTATATCAGCTTTTACTGTATTTTCTAACTTATCTTTTGTATATACAGTATAGACCTCATCTATTTTACCATTTACAAATTTTAGTGTATTTATATTAACACTTACATCATCGTCACTACTACTTGGTATACTTAAGATAGTTCCATCAACACTACTATCATGCTCTTTTGCTAAGTACCAACCATTATCTGTTTTATATGTATTTTGACCAATAATACCTAGCTTCATAGTATTGTCACACCAACTTCTATTATGTTTACAAAACATCTCTACATACAGTGGTGTGTGTATACTTTTTTTATTTGTTTTAGGAAAACTATTTAGATATGAGGCAACTCTTGCAAAATAGAATATCCTATTATCATCTATATCTCCTAGTCCAACAGGAGTATTATCTTTATCTTTTATTTTACCCCCTAAATTTGTTGAATTTAAATCCAAAGAGATAAAATCTACCCTTATAGGATTAGTAGGTTTATTAAATAGTTTTTTCATATTGTAAAGAACATCTACAGACATAGTTCCATTCTTGTCATCTTTAAAATCTTTTTTCTTTATATTTATATCTTTTATAATTGTCATATTTGATTTAGAAATATTATCATCATTCAAAGCAATAATCTGTTGAGGCATTAACTTATCTTTTCCATCAGCTGATTTAGGATAAGTCATATTACTATCACTCCATGTACCTCTGTCATCTTCAAATTCAAATTTCAACTTAACTGTTAAATTAGGATTTCCCTCTATACAGCCATTAGTGAAGTTACTTAATACTGTTCCCTTTTTTCCTAAAGCTTTAATTGTACTACTCAATTTTACACCCATCTCTGTTGAGCGATTAAGGTCACTCATATATAGATAATCTTTTCCATTGCCATTGATATTTGAAAGAGTTGTATCTGTAAACTCAAATTTATATGGCTGAAATGACATATTTATATCTGAAGCAATATTACAACCAAACATACCTGTTGTTTTATCTGCAATATTGGAACTACTACCTAACTTACAACCAAGATTATTTTCATTTTTATCAATAGCTGTCCAGTTAATATCTTCTATGTGTAGAGTATATTTACCTACATTATTATGAGAGAATTTTTCATTTAATTGACCATTAGGAAAACTATAATTTTCTATTTTAGTTATATTTGTATCAGCACAGTGTATAGTACCTGTATCATCAAAATCAAGTGTTATATTTAACTCTTTTGAGTTGATTATTTTATAGTCTGTTGCTACTGTAGCATTAGCATCTACTAAAGCATAAGCTTTTAATCTATAGTCATACCCTGCTACAAGGCTTAACTTTGTTGTATTTTGTGTAGTATTAGTAGCATAGGTTACTGTTTGGTTATTCTCATCTATATCATTTAGTTCTACATGATAACTTGCAGGACGAATAGCAAAATGGTCACTAGAGTTCTCCATAGGAAACTCTATATTTCCACCTTCACTAAGCTTTTGAGTATAGAGTTGTTCATCTGAATAATCACCATGAAGTATCGTTCCATTTGCATCTTTAAGATAATAGATGTTAAAACCTGCATCTCTTATAGCTTTTAATATATTTAAATCATTATCGTTTGGTACTAGAACCCTACTATTGTTAAAGTAGATATAATCAACTGCTTCTGTTATGCTAGTATCATTATTATAGAGTTCTACTTTAAACGTTATATCTTGTAGAGGATATGTACCGTTCTCATCCTCATTATACGAGGCAATAGAGTAATCAAAATCTCGACCAGCTATTTGTGTATAAAATGAGGTTCTCTGCTCTTTTGGTTGGCTAATGTTACTGTCGTCTCTCTCTATCCTAATCTTTAAATCATCATTCAATATAATACCTATAGCTTGTCCATTTGTAACTCTATGTACAAAATTTATACCTGTTATCTCAACTATAAACTCTTCATCTTTTTCAACCTTTTTATCACCTTTTACCACAACAGGTATCTCATATATAAATTGGTTTTCGAAAATAGAGATATTCCCCTCTTTTACTATAAAATCTTCTCCTGCTGTTGCACTATCATATTGAGAGGAGCTTAATTCATTACTTTCTGAACTTCTAACACTATAAGACATTGTATTTAGGTGAATTGGAATCTCTGTTAGAGCTATTTTGAAAGTAAAGATTTTCTCTCCACTATCTCCTTCTGCTCTGCTTACTATCTCATCAATAGAGACTAAAGGGGTATTGTCATTTGTATCTCTATAGTCAAAATCTATTGTAGTTGGAGTAGCATTTGAACCATCTTCTCTAGTATCATCATCACTATCTTTTAGCCTAAATATAGATTGAGCTTTATCATAAGCCTTACCTTGGGTATTATTATAGTCATCACTAAGTTCAAGAGTCTTATAGAGTCCATTCTCTCCAACTTCACCATTAGGCTCTAAACCAGACTCATTACTATCTGTAAATCCATCATTATCACTATCAGTATCTATATAATCATATATATTATCTTCATCAGTATCAACAGGAGCTAATCCACTTGGATAAGCAGTATCTACACCTCTACTATCTTCTACTCCATTTGGCACAATATAATCTTGGGTAGTTTGAGCCTCAATATTATCAGGAATACCATCATTATCTGAATCCAAATCTAAAAAGTCAGGAACTCCATCTTCATCACTATCAAGCACCTCTACAATTGCTAAATTTACATTTTGTGATGCATCTGTTTCAAACGAGACTCGTGTACGATTTGATTTAGCTTTAAATAGAGCATCATATCTCTCCATTGTATAAAATATATTATTTATAATAATAGAGGAGTTATCATCAGCAAATGCTTTTATTTTACCTTTAACAGCAGATGAACTATTGGTCTCTAGCTTAAATGTAAACCTATAGAGTTTACCTTCTTGAGTTGAAATTACTTTTGTAAAGTTATTATCGACACCTGCTAAAAGATTTAAGCCATCTCCTATCTCTGTATCATCAAACAGACCATCATTATCTTCATCTAAATCTCCACGACTTGTATTTGTATCTCTGTCTGTATCATCATCATTTATAATTGTACCAACAGCTGTAAAACTATCTTTATCAGCACCATCAATATTAAGAGCTTTCAATAAAAAGTTTTCATCATCTTCTAAATCTATATCTCCCATTACAGAAACTATGATATTTGTACTAGTAACATTTTGTTCTATATCTATATGTCCATTTCTAGCATTATAATCACTACCTACAATAGCATTTTCCAAAGCATTACTACTCTCTCCATCGGCTGTTTGGTAATCAAAACTAATACCATGACCAGTAGTTCTGTTTATAGATACTTTAAAATTAAACAGAGTTGGACCACTATCTCCCTCTTTTTTACTAATATTACTTATTGTAAATATAGGCTTTGAGTTATTGTTGTCACGATAATCAAAGTCTACACCCATAGGAGAAGCATTTGAGCCATCATAAAGTGTATCATTGTCACTATCTATTAGTCTAAATATAGACTCATTTTTATCATATGCCACACCTTGTGTATTATTATAATCATCACTAAGTTCAAGCGTGTTATAGAGTCCATTCTCTCCAATATTCCCACTAGGATTAGCTAATCCAGATTCATCTATATCAAGAGTTCCATCATTGTCACTATCAGTATCTATAAAATCAGGAATATTATCTCCATCGGTATCTATAGGAGCTAACCCACTAGGATAAGCAGTATCTACTCCTCTATTATCCTCTACTCCATTTGGCACAATATAATCTTGGGTAGTTTGAGCCTCAATATTATCAGAAATACCATCATTATCTGAGTCTAGGTCTAAGTAATCAGCAATCCCATCACTATCATGGTCACAGAATGTCTGTCTAACTCGAATATCATCAAGGGCTAAGTCATTACCACTGCCACCTGGAGCATTATTGGCTAAAACTACTTGAATCTCACTATTATTTTCAGGATTGAGAGAAAGTGTATAGTGATTCCAAACACCATTTTCAGGAATATCACCTGTATTTACAACTGAGCCAATCTGATTACCATTCATATCTTCTAGGTGAAATGAGATATTTGGACGAATAATATTACTTCCCTCTTTAACTACATTTAAAATCCATAAATCAACAGTCATATTTGCATTTGGTATAACTGAATAGGTGCGTCTATAGAACTCATCAGGCTGTAAAGAGGCATTAACTACCATCATACGACCACCACTATTTCCTGTATGGTCACCTTGATGACTCCATGTACTAAATCCTGAAGCATCTGGATTTGGGTGCTGTACAATAGCATACTCACCATCATTTACATGAACACTCCCCTCCCAATACTGAATACCCTTAGCTTGTTGACACTCTACACTACCATCACCATCTTCATAACAGTAGGTTGTATATGGAGTACTTGTTCGTCCACCTGTTCCAAAGTCATCAAAACTCATTAGTGTCTGAACACCCTCTGCACAACTTCCATACTCTATACTATCTAAAATACCATCGTTATCTTGGTCTAAATCAATATCATCATTAATAATAGTTCCAATACCAATATTTTTATCAATAATATATTTAGGACTCATCATAGGTGGAAGTTGAGGAGAGTATATCTCTACATAAAACTCCTCATCTTTCTCCATCTTTTTATCACCATAAACAGTAACTGGTATAGTAACACTAACTCCATCACCAAACATACTCATACTCATTCCTATACCCTCTTGGGCTTCAAAGTCATGGTCACTGCTAAGAGCTACTTCATGAGGTGGAACAACCTCATCTCCATCTCCATCAATAACTCTATAGTAAAACATTGCTCCACTCATAGGCATCATATCAAATGGTTTATCTGCTGTTACTGTAAAGTTAAATGTAGTTGTTGTATTAC
>JALVEV010000274.1 GCA_027030605.1 Campylobacteraceae bacterium
TATAATAGATTCTCGTTTTCGTGCTTTTTTTTCTGATATTTTCAAGATTACTACTTCCCTTGTATAATTAGCGATTATAACACAATTATAGTTTATTAATCTTTACTAAACTCAGATACAATAGCAAGTAACCTAATCATTAACTTACCTAATATTTGTAGAGGTATTAAACTCTTGCTCTGTTGCTTTAAACTATACTTTTTTATTTTTCAGAAATTCTAATATATTATGTAAATCTATACTATCACGAGAACATCTATCAAGTCTAGTAACTATAAAAGTATCACCCTCACGAACAAAATCTAAAGCTTTTTCTAGCTCTATTTGTTCCACTCTTCTTCTCTTGAAATATCTTCTCGCACCCTGCTCTTTTTAAAAGTTCTATTTAAGCTTCTAAATTTTGACCTGTTGAGCTGACTCTTGCATAACCTACTTTCATTTTAAACCACACTTCAAAAAAGTGTACTGATTATAACGCTAAAAACTATTTAGCATTCTTCCTATCACGAGCTACTCTACGTCTCTCAACAGGGTCTAATGCCTTTTTACGAATACGAATAGACTCAGGAGTTACCTCTACTAGCTCATCATCTTCTATCCACTCCATAGCAGACTCTAGGGTAATCTCTCTTGGAGGAACAAGTTTAATGGCATCATCTGCACCACTTGTTCTCATATTGGTTAACTGTTTACCCTTAAGAGGGTTAACCTCTAAGTCCCCAGGGCGAGATGACTCACCTATGACCATTCCGTTGTAGACTTTATCTTGTGGCTTAATAAACATAGTACCACGAGCTTGAAGGTTAAATATAGAGAAAGCTACAGCCTCACCATCGTCCATTGATACCAATGCACCAGGGGTTCTTGACTCAACAGAACCACTATAGGCTCTATACTCCAAATAGGAGTGGTTCATAATCCCCTCCCCTTTTGTATCGGTCAAGAACTCACTTCTAAACCCAATAAGTCCACGAGCAGGAATCTCAAACTCTAAACGTACTGTTCCATCAGGCATTGGTGTAAGAGAGGTCATATTTGCCTTTCTCTTTCCAAGCTTCTCAATAGCAACCCCTTGAAACTCCTCTGGAACATCAACAACCAAATGCTCAAAAGGTTCCATCTTAACACCATTTTCTTCTTTGGTTACAACCTCTGGACGAGCTAAAAGAAACTCGAACCCCTCACGTCGCATATTTTCAGCTAAGATACCAATCTGAAGTTCACCCCTACCTGAAACTTTAAAAGAGGCATCACCCATTGGCTCCATACGCATTGCTATATTTGTCTCCATCTCTTTTTCAAGACGCTCTCTAATTTTATTAGAGGTCACATGTTTACCCTCTTGACCAGCTAGAGGTCCATCATTGACTGACATAATAACCGAAAGAGTTGGCTCTTCTACATGCATTGGGTCAAGTGCTACAGGGTTTTGAACATCACAAATAGAGTCTCCAACATCAATATCTGAAAAACCTGCAATAGCAACAATATCACCAGCTTCAGCCTCATCTATATCCATTCGCTCTAACCCTTTAAAACCGATTAGTTTAGAGACTCTTGATTTTGTTTTAGAACCATCAGCTTTTACCAGTAGATACTCATCACCCTTTTTAACTTTACCATTAAAAATACGGGTAATACCAATACGTCCAACAAAGTTGTCACTATCGAGGGTAAATACCTGTGCTTGTG
>JALVEV010000275.1 GCA_027030605.1 Campylobacteraceae bacterium
ATATAGATAAGCTCCTCATCTAAAAGCTCCTCTTTTACAGCTTTAATAATAGTGAGGTGACCACCTGTACCTCCACCTGTCATAACAATAGACATCTTTAGCTCCTAACAACTTTTTTTGAAATCATTAACACTATTCCTATAGTTAAAGAGGAGGCGATAACTTGTGAACCACCATAGCTTAAAAATGGTACAGCAATCCCCTTAATAGGTGTAATTCCAGAGATACCAAAGGAGTTAATAATAAAAGAGAAGGCAATTAAGAGTGCAGCTCCCACACAAAATAAATAGTAGATAGGGTTATCAACTCTAGCAGCTATTTTAAAAATTTTATAGATAATAAAAAACATAATTAGTGTAATAAAGATAATGGTTATGTACCCTAACTCCTCTGCAATTCCTGCAAGAATAAAGTCTGTATTGACCTCTGAAAGAAAGCCAAGTTTATACTGACCATCTCCCAATCCTTGTCCCCAAAAACCACCATGATGAATAGCATCTAGTGAGTTTGAAATTTGATAGGTCTCTAATCGGTTAGAGGAGTTATCAAGAGATGCAAACCAATTTTTAATTCTTTTAATTCGGTGTGGTTGAGTAATAATAAGAAGTACAAACCCTACAAGACCAAATCCAAGAAGCATAGAGAAAAACCTAAAACTACTCCCTACTAGAATAAAGAGGGTAATCAACGTTAAAGAGATAACAACAGTTTGCCCCAAATCTTTTTGAAAAACAGCAATAAGTAAAGCACTAATAAAGAGTACAGCAATATAGGGAATAAAGATTTTGATTTCATCTTTTAATTGCATCTCTCCTCTAGGAAGACGTGTTCTAACTAAAGACCATGAGATAAACATCAAAAAACCAATCTTATAAAACTCAACAGGAGTAATAGAGATAGGTCCTAAGTTCATCCAACGCTTCGCTCCACCAATATTATGCACCACACTCTCTGGCATAAGAGGCATAATAAGTAAAATAGTTAAAAAAGTAAAAAAAAGTCCCATACCTATGGGTTGAAACCACTTATCAGGGTCGAGTTTACTTAGTACAACCATCAATACAATACCAATAAAGACAGCGACTCCCTGTCGAATAAAGAAGTGCATGTCTGAATAGTGGTACTTAATCACGGCATAAGGAGATAGGGAGTATGACATAATCAATCCCAAAATAAGGAGAATAACAGTAGCACCAAAAAGAGGTTTATCAATCATATAGTATTCTTTTTATTTTAGTTTGGATATTTTATCAGAATTTTGTAAAAAAAATAGTAAAATATTTTTTATTGTATAAAGAATAAAGGTTAATATGCAAAAAAATAAAAGTGCTGGTAAAGAAAATAGAATGATACGTTATCGTTCAGCCATATTATTAATACTCTTTCTTGGAATATTTCTACTTTTTTTAATCTTCTCTGTCACTATGGGCAAGACTGTTGCCTCCTCTCGACATACCGATAATAAAATAGTAAAACAAGAGAATAAAGGTATACGAGGAAAAATTATCTCTAAAGATGGTTTTGTTGTCACCTACAGTGAAAAGAAGTTTCGTGCCGAGATAAATACTCGAAGTATTGACCCTACAAAGAAAAACCTTTTTATAAAACTCTTTGCTATCTACTCAGGTCTTAGTGAGAGAGAGGTCTCTTCTAAATTTTTTACAAAATCAGGAAAAAAGATACATGGACGAATTGTCTTAACCAATAATATTGACTACCGTTTAAAGAGTGATTTAAAGTCTCTCTCATACAAGATGAGTAGGCTTCATATCTTTCGCCCTCTAAATCCTAAAAAACCTCATATTATCTTTGGTTTAGATATTCTTCCCGATAGTGAAACACGTTTTTTCCCACACAAGCAACTCTTAACACCTGTAGTAGGATATGTTCATACAGAGATGAAAGATGACTATCGTAAACCAAAAGGGGTAAAAGGTTTAGAGAGAGCCTATAGTAGTTACTTAGAGTCAGAACAAGATGGAGTGATTTATGCTAAAAAGGATATACAGGGAACTCCCCTACTTGATGGAGAAAACCATACCACTAAACGAATAGATGGGATGAATCTGCACCTCAATATTCCTCTATCGTTTCAAAAAGATGTGGAAGCTGTAGTAACCCAAATGAAAAAGATGACAGCAGCACAAGAGGTAATGGCTGCTGTCATGGACTCAACAACTGGTCAACTCTATGCCCTAGCCTCCTCTGAACGTTTCAATCCAAAACATATCCGTCAAAAAGATGTCAATGCATTGCATCCTAAGTTTTCAGAGTATCTCTACGAACCTGGTTCTGTTATTAAACCTTTTACAATGGCAATTGCACTTGACCATGACAAAGTAAAGCTAAATGAGCAGATTCCTTTAGGTGGTAAACTAAAGGTGACCAATCGCTATACTATTTCTGATGATGAGTATTTTAAATCATTAAGTCCCAAAGGGATTATTATGCACTCTTCAAATATTGGAATAGCTAAGATAGCTTGGAGACTAACAGGAAAAGAACTCTATGATGGATGGCGAAATTTTGGACTCTCAAAACCTTCTGGCATTGACCTCTCTAAAGAGCTAATTGGACGTATTAAATCGACTTCTCAACTTAACCACAAAACCCATAGTGCCAATATGGCGTATGGGTATGGGATGTTAGCTAACTTTATGCAACTTGTTCGTGGTTATAGTGCATTTAACAATGATGGGGTGATAGTAACTCCTAAGATTGTTGAGTACCTGAGTGACAAAGATGGAAAAACCTATGAAGTTCCTAGAGATATTGTCAATGTACAAGCTTGTTCTGCAAGAACTGCACATATTATTAATAAAATGCTACAAGCAACAGTTAACCAAGGAACAGGAACAGCTGCACAATATGATGGTCTTACAGTAGGAGGTAAAACGGGTACAGCACACATCTCTGAGAGAGGACACTATGTTGAGAAGTACCATAGTAGTTTTTATGGATTTGCCAATGATAAGTTTGGACATAAGTTTACTATTGGTGTCTTTGTGATTAAGCCTAAAAAAGTCTATTTTGCTTCTCAAACAGCAGCTCCAACCTTTCAAAAAATTGTAGGGAAGTTAGTAAAACATCACTACCTAATAGTAGATAAAGCTTTAGCAAGAATTGACTTGGCAAAAAGAGAAACAGTAAGAGCTAGAAAACGTGCTGCTTATCTACGTAAAATTGAAGCCTATAATAAAGAACATGGTATAAAGTAAAAGAAAAATATTATCAAGGAAAACAATGAAAAATATAAGAAGTATTCTCAATAAGCTTATGTTAATTACATTAGGAGTCTCTATTGGTCTATTTACTGCATGTGTAGGTGTAGACCCACAAGGGAGAGGTTATTCCGTTGCTGTTCCAATGGGAATAATAAATACCACTTTAGCAAAACAGTTTCCAGTAAGAGAGAAGAGAACTCTTGGAACAGTTGAAATCTCTGACCCAACTGTGCTTGGAAAACAAGGCAGTGACAAACTCAATGTAGGTACATCTTTTAAATTTACCAATATGTTAATCTCAGATGGTATTAAAGGTAGCCTAAAGTTAGCATCAGGTGTACGTTTTGACCCAAAAACACAAAACTTATATCTTGCAAATCCAATGGTAGAAGAGCTAAAGTTTCAAGACTTCTCTCTAGCTAAATATCTTACAGAGAGTATGCGACGCTCTTTAGGTATGATTATTGCTGAGACAATTGCAAAAAAACCTATTTATAACATTAAAAAAGCAGGAATGGTTGGCTCAAGTCTTGTTAGAGGAATTGATGTACGAGATGGTCAAATCTACTTAACTTTTGGACTCTAAAATGAATAACAAACCCAAATATACCCTCTTTAAAAATGCCTCTTATGCCCTAGATGGATTAGTACATGCAATCAAAAATGAGACCTCTTTTAAACTAGAGCTTTTAGTGGCACTTATTATTTTTCCTGCCATCTACTTTTTACCATTTGAGCTAATTTATAAACTAGTATTGGTAATCACCTACTTTATGATTATGATTGCAGAGCTACTTAACTCTGCTGTTGAAAATGTAGTCGACTTAGTCACTAAAGAGATTCACCCTTTGGCAAAGGCAGCCAAAGATATTGGTGCAACAGCTGTTCTCTTTACAGTTATCTTACATATCTTATGTTGGATACTTATTGGAATGCACTATTTATAACTTCTCCATAAACACTTGACTCCTCATATAGAGGAGTCAAAATACTCTTCTTCACATCTCTCTATACACTATAACTATTTTAATCTTAATCTATTATTTTTATCATCAATAGAATTTTAAATTAAAAAAAATTTTATTTTGAATTGTTTTTTAATATTTTTATTTCAAAATGAAATATTTTATATATACTTTAATCTCTTATAGATATAATTTTATAATAAATAGGTTTTATATAAATAAAAAGGATTTAAAATGTACTTAGAATCAAATTATCAAGCTCGACAATCACTTAACCATCAATACTCAAAAATAAAAGGTGCAGCTACTATTAATGAAGTTGCTATGGGTTTTGGAAAAGGTTGGGTAGTCTTTGCCATTTTATCGACTCTTGCGAGTGCCTTCTCTTTTTACCAAGACTTCTATAAATCTCTAGGGGTAGTCACTACTATTATTATAGTTCTCATACTAGCTCTTGCTTTAGAGAGTTTTAAACACCTCTCTATAAAGGGGATGTTCTCTAGTATGAATATCTTGAGTAAGAGTCTTGTAACGCTCATTGCTTTAGGACTCATTGGGGTAAGTTTCTATACACATTTTAAGAGTATTAAAACATTTCAACAAAACCTTATAGGGGATGATTTAAGAAAAGAGATAGAGTATCAACGAGACCTTCAAAAGATACAAAATAGACAAATTAACACCATCTTAGCATCCAATAGAGAACTCTCTAAAGCATTAAACAATGGTTCCTCACATGATGACAAGCCCTCTGTAGAAAGTGTAGAGAGTAACAATCAACTCATCTCTACCCTACAGAAACTCTCGGTAGAAAATAATATGAACAATACAAATCTAATTTTAAAACAATCAAGAGAGACAGCAACTACTACCTCTTCAGCTATTTTAATTATTTTTATTATGATTGAGATTATGACACTCTTTAGTATATTGAGCAAAATTATTATTTTAGATAATGTATCAGGTAAAATCAAAGAGTTTGTCAATGTGATGGATAGACTAGATGAGCTAGAACACAATACCTATCAATCACTCAGTTCACAAAAGGTACAAGAGACACAAGAGCGTATTAAAATGGTACAAAAACATCAAAAAATATTGCATAAACGAGAGTTAGAAAAAATCTCATTTCAAACAATTGATGTGGAGGAAAAGCCAGTAAAAAGAACTCCAAAAAGAAGAAAACGTAACCTACCCAAAGATGCAGTTAATGAAAAGCCAAAAGAGCATAGAGCTAATCTTCTCTATTTAAATCAATTTGACCAAACAGAACAGAAACTCTTAAAGCTTTTATGGAAAAATGGAAAGGTAAAACCTAACGAAGCACTAAATCCTAGAAAAGAGGTCTTAAATCAGGCAGGTACACTAAAAGGAAAGAGTGGTGTACTCTCTAACCTCTATGCTAAACTGCTCGACAAAAACTATGTTGAGTTTAATAAACGCTATAGAGCTAAAGTAGCATTGGTTGAAGGGTAGATTATTTTTAAAAAAACTTAATAATTTATAAAAATATTAATATAAATTAGGATATTATGGTTTTATTTATATTAAAGGATTAAGTTATGCATTTAAAATCTCTTTCAACTCTTTTTCTCTTAACTTCTCTAGCTCTTCTTGCAGAGACGGGAGATGCAAGTTGGTATGGTAGTCAATATCAGGGAAAACCAACTGCATCTGGAGAGCCATTTGATATGTATGCTTATACTGCTGCTAACAGAACACTCCCTTTTGGTACAGTTATTAGAGTAACTAATCTAAAAAACAATAAATCCGTTCAAGTCCGTGTTAACGATAGAGGACCAACTAAAGAGAGTCGTATTGTTGACTTGTCTTATCAGGCTGCAAAAGATATTGGACTTCTTCATGATGGTGTTGTACCTGTAAAAGTGGAAACCATCTCTACATCATCTCAGACAACAGACTCTAGTGAAAATGATAACCCCTATTTAAAAAATGAAAAGTCCGACCAAGAGTATATGAAAGAGTATGCTGAGAAAATGCCAAAAGTTGAAAAGAGTGTAGATTACAATGAGTATCTTCCATCTAATGTTCCAAGTGGCTCAACAGGAGACTATGCTGTTAATAGTGATTCTAAAACAGACCAAAATATTATTAATGTTCAAATAGCAGCATTTAGCAGTAGAGGAAATGCTGAACATTTTATTGATAGAAAAAAAGATAGTGGTTATAAGATGAAAATCATAGAGGTAGAGAGCCATTCTAAAATGCTCTACAAAGTAGTTATACTATGCAACTCTTCCAAAGTAGCAAATCGCATTATAAAATCAGAGCGTTATGTAGGAGCCTATATTTTAAGAAAATAATCTTACTTAATCTCTTCTATATCTTCATCACTTTCAAGAAGATGACAAAACTTTAAACCATGTAAAAAAATTGCCCATGAGATATAAATCCATAAAAAGAAGAAGAGAAGTATACTTAAGCCTCCATAGATACTTGTATAGGTTTTGTTATGAACTACATAAAATATAAACCCACTCTTTGCAATATACCAAACTAAAGAGGCTATAAAAGAGCTAATTCCTGCTGACTTTATAGAGACATATGTATTAGCAGAGATTTTATAACTTAAAAAGAAGAGAGACCAAATAATAAAAAAGGGTAAAATCTGTAAGAGATGTATACCATCGGTTAGCTCATGTCTGTCTAGTCTAATCTGTAGTTGTGTTGAGAGATAAAAAGAGAGAACTAGCATAATAGGTGTCAGAGTAACAAGTGTCCAATAGACGCTAATAGATGACCAAAAACTACGACGTTCACACTCAAAGATATCGTTTATAATGTAGTCGTAGTTTTTAAAAAACATCATACATGCAAAA
>JALVEV010000276.1 GCA_027030605.1 Campylobacteraceae bacterium
AGATGTCAGACGCATCATGACTAACCATTAGAGTCGTACACCCAAACCGTTTATGTAGTTTAACAATCTCTTTTTGTAGTTTGAGTCTCATCTCAGGATTGAGTGCCGAGAGAGGCTCATCGAGAAGTAGAATCTTAGGACGACTCATAAAGGCTCTAGCCAAAGCTACACGCTGTTTTTGTCCTCCACTTAGGGTATTTGGTTTTCTATTTTTAAGTTCACTAAGTTGAGTAATCTCTAAAAGCTCCTCTGCTAAAGCTCTATCTTTTGCAACAAAGAGTAAATTCTGCTCTACACTCATATTCTCAAAGAGTCCAAAATCTTGAAAAACAAAACCAATTTGACGCTTTTGCACAGGAACGTTATGCCAACTTTTACCATCTACAACCACTTCTCCATCTGCATCTTCAAGCCCTGCTAAAATGCGTAAAAGTGTACTCTTTCCAGCACCACTCTCACCAGAGATAGCTAGAAACTCCCCTTGCTTTATCTTTAAGTCAACCTCTAAATTCATCTCCCCTTTAGCACCACAGAGAGCTTTATTTATATTCAAAGAAATCATGCACGAACTCCTTTAAAGTACTTCTGTTTATGGTTAAAGATATAGACTGACAAAAGCACAATAAAACTAATTATCAACATAATAGCAGAGTAGATATGAGCTTTTCCATACTCCAAGTTATTCATCAAGTCATAAATAGCAATAGAAGCTACTCGTGTCTCATCAGGAATACTCCCACCTATCATCAACACCACTCCAAACTCTCCAACTGTATGAGCAAATGTAATAATAAGTGCTGTCATAAGAGCAGGTTTAATATTTGGCAGAGCCACTCTAAAAAGTGTCACCCACTTACTCTTACCTGCAATATACGAAGACTCAATCATGTTTTTATTAAGACTCTCAAACCCACCTTGCAAAGGTTGCACCATAAAAGGCAAAGAGTAGAAACAACTAGCAACTACCAACCCTTTAAAGGTAAATGCCAAATCAAAAGAGCTAAATGCAACTAAAAGGTAAAAACCTAAAACAGATGGAGGTAAAACAAGAGGTAGCGAGACTACAGATTCAATAATAGGTTTAACTTTTGATTTACTTTGAGAGAGTACCCACGCTAAGGGTAGGGTGACTACGAAAAGTATAAGTGTGGTAATGGTTGCAAGTTTAAATGACAGAGCAAAAGGGGCTAAATCTAAAGTAGAAAGAGTGTTGAGTAGTTCGTGCAAGAGTTACCGACCTTTTTACTTTCATTATAACATGTCATATTTTAGGTAGGGTGTGATTACCATAGCACCGTTTAAAAAATTAAATGAATGGTATATTAGGTGTCAAAACTACTTCAACTAAAGAGTTCCTTTTTCTTATTATACTTAGGTACTTAAAAGCTATTATCTTGATTTATGTCAATAATAACTTTTAATAATAGATGTAGAATGCACAAAAAAAACTATTTCATCTTTAGAGTGTTTAATTTAAAGACTCTAAAGATGGAACAAATTTATATTCCATCAGAGTATTATTTAAGTTTGTAGGTGGCATTTAATAGAATAATTAATTGTCTTTTTTAGTTTTTAAAACAATAGGAGATATTGCAATGCAATCAATCGTAAAAAGTTTTTTATCGGTAACGACCATTTTGGCAATGGGTGTTACTTTAAGCAGTGCAGAGAATGAACTTGAAAAGGTA
>JALVEV010000277.1 GCA_027030605.1 Campylobacteraceae bacterium
AATAGTTCCAATATTTATAGCTCGTCCATCTCCAAGTCTTGGGACATAGTGTCCAAACTGATGACCTGCATAACACATAGCAAAGTTATCTGCTCCATCTAGCTTTAGTTCACCATTAACAAACTTGGTTAGTTCATTGTGGTCACTAATATCAAGGTTTAACATCTTAGCTACATTATTGTTTGCATGAATTAAAAATGGTTTCTTCAGTGGTGATGGGTCAACTCGGTCGTAACATAGCTCTGGTAACTCTAAATAGGGGTTGGTTAATTTTACATCTTTTAGTTTCATATTTCTATAGTACAGAGTTGAACTGTTAGAAGACTTAAAGTTATTTTTATTATATTTTTTTTAGCTAAAAAAGCCCAATATTTCACGCTTTAACGTATTAATCTATTTAAAAATTTGATACAATAAACAATATAAAAAAAGGAATATGAATTATGGTCAAAGATAAAACAAAAGAGATTATTAAAGAGAAAATAGAAGAAGAGTTAAAACATTTAGAGATAGAGATTAAAAGTCTTATTGAACAGGCTAAACCCATCACACCTGATTGTACCCTTGATGATGTCGGAAGAACAGAAGCGATGACAGAGGTCATGGTCAATAGCAAAATTTTAGAACAAGCTCAACTAAAACAGGCGAGACTAAAACATGCACTTGCTCGTATAGATGATGAGATGTTTGGTATCTGTATTGAGTGTGCAGAGCCTATTAACATAGAGCGTATGATGGTAAGACCTGAGAGTATACGCTGTGTGAAATGTGCTGATTAAGGCTATAAGTGTATAATTTCATCAATATTTTTAGAACATAAAAGGATTATTTATGGGTAGAGCGTTTGAGTACCGTAAAGCAGCAAAAATGAAACGATGGGGAACCATGTCTAAAGTTTTCCCAAAACTTGGAAAAATCATCACTATGGCAGCCAAGGCAGGTGGACCTGACCCTGACATGAACCCTAGACTTCGTACTGCTATCTTAACGGCAAAAGCCCAAAATATGCCTAAACACAATATTGAAGCAGCCATTAAAAGAGCTACAGGAAAAGATGCTGCTGACATTAAAGAGATGCACTATGAAGCAAAAGGACCTTACGGAACGCAATTTATTATTGATTGTGCAACGGACAATCCAACCCGTACTGTTGCCAATGTAAAAGCAGCTCTTGTACGAAACAGTGCAGAGATGTTAACCTCTGGCTCTTTAAACTTTATGTTTACACGAAAATCTGTCTTTACTTTTGATAGAACTGATGATATGGATATTGAAGAGTTAGAGCTTGAACTCATTGATGCTGGTCTTGAAGAGATTGAAGAGGATGTTGAGCCACAAGAGAATGGTGAAGACAAAAAGATTGTCCGTGTCTATGGAGATTTTGCCTCTTTTGGTGATTTATCTAAAGCATTTGAAGATATGGGTATTTCAGTGACAAAAGCAGAGCATCAATATATTGCCAATATGCCTATAGAGCTAACCGAAGAGCAGTTGGAAGAGGTTGATGTGCTTATTGAGAGACTTGAAGAGGATGAAGATGTTCAAGCTGTCTATACCAATATAAACTAAAATATTCAGGTGTAAACACGCCGATTCCGAAAAATGAAAACATTGCCTATACGGAATCGACGGCTTTAGCCTCGTTACTTCTTTTTCCCCTCTGCTTTTTTACGCCTATCTCTATCTGCCTTTTTAGCATCACGCTTCTTCTTTTGAGCCATATAGGTGAACTTACGTTTTTTATCATAGTCGATATACCCTTTTTTCTCACGTAGGCTCTTTTTAACAGGACGTTTTTGTCGTGGTTGTCGGTCTGTTAACTCAAACCCCTCATAAATCTCTCGTTTAACATTCATACGTAAATCTTTCTCTATTTTTGAAAAAGCGTTATAGTCATTAACTGTAAGTAGAGAGATAACCGAGCCTTTATGGTTCGCTCTACCTGTACGCCCTACTCTATGGGTGTAGTCATCTGTCTTTTGAGGGATATCATAGTTCATCACAAAGGGAAGCTCTTGAATGTCTACCCCACGAGCAGCAATATCAGTTGCTACTAAAACTTGTGTCTTCTCTGCCCTTAAAAGAGCCAATGCCTTGGCTCTCTCACCTCTGGTTCTGTCTCCATGAATAATAGCCGTACGAATCTTTTTAGACTTTAGGTACTCAAAAAGCTTATTGGCTGAATCTTTAGTGTTTGCAAAGATAAGAAGTTGCTTTATGCCCATATCATTAATGAGCTGAACCACCAACTCATCTCTTCTCTTTTTATCAACTTTATAGGCTCTATGGGTAATAACATTGACTAAGTCACGACGACTACTCACCTCTACAATAGCAGGTTCACGTAAAAACTCTTTGGCTAAACGTTTAATATTTTGAGAAATAGTTGCCGAGAACATCATAATCTGTCTAGGTTTACCACACTCTTTTAAAATCGCTTTTATCTCATTAACAAATCCAAGCTCTAGCATGGTATCTGCCTCATCAAGTACTATGGTATTGACATTGTTAAGGTTTACTTTACCATCTCGAATAAAATCTTGAAGTCGTCCAGGGGTAGCAACCACAATGTCGGCTCCTTTTTTAAGGCGTTCGAGTTGAATGCTTTTAGGCGTTCCACCCTGTACCTTAACCACTTGTAGTTTTAAGTGTTTACCAAACTCTAAAAAAGTTCTAGTTACTTGGTCACAAAGCTCAATAGTTGGAACAATAACCAATCCACGAATAACTTTGTTCTCCTCTTTAACAATTTTTTGTAGTTTATTTAACATAGGCAAAACATAAGAGGCTGTTTTACCTGTACCTGATTTGGAAGCACCAATAATATCTAAACCTCTCATAGCTACAGGAATTACCTTGTTTTGAATAGCAGTAGCATTTTCAAATGTGATGGTTTTAACAATATCGGGATGTAGATTAAATTTTTGAAAAGCGTTGATAGGAAATCCTTAGTATATGTAAATGTTTAGTAAAATTATATCAAAAATGAAAGAGTAAAAAAAATAGAGGAAAAAAGTTGTTCCATGCAAAGCATGGAACATAAAAAGCTAAAAGTTAATGACAACCACAACCTGTACCACAAGATTCAGCAGCTCCACCAACAACACCAGAAGCAATCTCATCAGCTGTTGCTTCTCTTACTGAGTCAACTTTTACAGAGAACATTAGGTCTTTACCAGCTAGTGGGTGGTTAAAATCAATTGTTACATCTTTGTCTGTAAATGACTTAACTGTTACTTGAACTGTTTGACCATCTTCACCTTGTCCATAAAGTGTTAATCCTTCTTTAAGTTCAACACCTTCAAACTGTTCAATTGGTAAAGTTTGAACAGCCTCTTCATTATACTCACCATAAGCTTCACTAGCAGGAATAAGTAAATCACCCTCTTCATCTTTTTTCATACCACAAAGTGCTTTTTCAAGACCTGGAATAATTTGACCTTTTCCCATAATAAACTCTAATGGTTGCCCTGAACCTTTGTTGCTATCAACAACATCACTTGAACCAGCCTCTTTTACTTCGTACTCTATACCTACAACACAATCTTTATCTGTAATTGTCATAAAATCTCCTATTTATATATTTTGCAACATCATAGCGAAGCAAACTTATTTAACACTTATAATTACAAATAGTTAAAGGTGTTTTCGTGCAATTGATGCTGACCTTGTCTTAGGATAGTTCTCAATAACATATTGGAAAAAACCTTTTGCTTGTGATTTTTGACCTGTTTTTTCTAAAGCAATTGCCGTATGTAGATAGAGGACAGGCATATAACTAGCTTTATCATAGAGTGATGCACTCTGTTTATAATAGGCAATAGCATCATTATAGTTATGTGTATAGTAAGCTATCTCACCTAAATAGTAGTTTGATGAAGCAGGTTTATAGTTTTGGGCTAATGCCTGTTCAAACTTCTCTTTTGAAGCATTATAACTTCGTCTTCCAAAAAGTTGAACACCTTTTCTATAGATATCAGCAGAGTTACTCGCTATAGGAGAACCAAGATTTGAATTCTGAGAACTACTTGGTCTACTTCCTGCTAATATCTTTTTTACTTCATCCCTTGTGACATAATTGTTATTAATTGTATCTACAGTTTGGCTCAATTGAAGAAGAAGAGAGTAGGTCTCATTATTGTCATAACTGTTTGTCGGTGCTGGAGTATTTGACACAACCTCTAACTGCTCTTTTAACTCTACTATCTCTCTATTTTGACCTTCAATAATACTTGTAAGACCATCAATCTTTCGTTGCTGTTCATTAATCTTATTAAACAGTTTCTGTATCATTTTTTTGTTATCTAACACAGCTTGTTCTGTTTCAGTTAAACCATAAGGAGAGGCACTATTGATATCTCCTGCCCCATAAACTGAAGGCTCATAAGCATAAAGTGTTGAAGCTAATGCAACAACTGAAATTAAAACTTTTGTACGTATATTCATATTAACTCTTTTTTTAATTACTATTGAATTATTTTAAATTCAACTCTTCTATTTTTAGCATAACATTCAGCAGAACTGCTTGTCGTACACTCAGGTGAACTCTCACCCATACTAACTAAAATCATTTTACGAGGATTAACTCCATTAGATTGAAGAGCATCTTTAGCAGCTTTTGCTCTTCTTAAACCTAATGCATAGTTATACTCATCTGAACCAGTAGCATCACAATGACCTTCAATCTTAACTTTTGCACCTCTTGCTATAAAACTTTTTAAAATTTTAGCATCTTGAGAGACAATACCAATTTGGTCAGGAGTAATATTATACTGGTCAACACCAAAATAGATTTTTTGAAGACCACTACCATTTGCATAAGTATCTTCATCTGTGTTGTATTGACCATTTCCATATTGACCATTTCCACTTCCATAAGGGTCAACATTCTGATAAACTTCTGTTCCATCTTGGTAAACATCAGAACCACTTCCAACAGGAACAGCTGAAGTTGTATCGAGAGCGTTAATATTTTTCTTAGCACACCCTAGCATAATTAATGTGAGTAGAGTTGTTGTTAGTAATAACTTTTTTTTCATTTATATTCCTTCTATTAAATTTACCAATCAATTGATTGTATTTTTCCACTTTGCATTGAAAAAAGTGCACTCTGATTTGTGGCTAAATTCATATAGCCTATCGAATTTCTTCCACCATTTTGCTTAATATATAAAATTACTTTTCCATCTGTAGAGAAACGAGGTAATATATTACGCCCATTAGAAGTTAATGGTCTAACATAAGAGCTGTTGATTGAACCTAAATAGATATTGGTTGAACCTCCCTCTTTTACAGAGTAGAGTAAATTTTGACCAAAAGCATCACAAGAGCTATTGTTATTACCATGATGTGCAGCAGGTGATACAGAACGAGAACCAATTGACTTGACATAAATATTGGCTCGACCAATTCTATTAGAGACAAAAGCTATTTGACTCTCATCTCCAATATATTTACCATTAACATCTATTCCCGAAAATGTTGTCAATCTCTTTTTTGAGCCATTAAAAACATTTAACTCATATATATCAGGTTGACCATTAGGTGCCATAGTCAAGAGTACTCTAGAGCCATCAGCACTTACATCTGAAGCAACTAACATACCTTGTGACGCAACAACTTTTTTACGAGAACCACTACTCATATCTACTTTATATAGTGTTGGTAACAGATTATTATAAGAGGTATAGTAAAATGCACTCTGATTTGAATTTGCCCATTTTGGGAAAAGGTTTAATCCTCCACGTACAATAACGGAAGCAAAATTCAGTGTATAGTCTGCAATCCAAATCTCACTTTTACTTGAACCGATATATTTAGAAAAAAGAATATTACGTTTTATCCAAGAGATATCCTCGTAACCTAATACTTTATTTATATCTACAATTCCATTATGAGACAAAAAAGGATAACGTGGCATTGCATTAACAGAGTAGTTATTTTGATAAACTACTACCCCATCTGCAACTCTAATAAGTTTCAAATTGAGTGTTGTACCTGTAGTACCATATCTATATCTTAATATATACTCTCTACTATGTAGTTCTACTGGTACCATAGGGTCATTAAAGTCACCTCTTCGTAGTTGTTTATCTACAATAAAATGCCCACTCATCTGTAAGTCATTGACTAAAATTTGAAACATCTTAGAATGGTTTACAGTGCTTCCTGCTGTTGATGTATCTTCTACTAATGATAGAGTTGTTTTAGAATCTACATCTTTTTCAATATCTAACACAGCATCAAAAGAGAATAGATTTAATGTTAGTAAGAAAAACAATATATATCTCATACTTATCCTTTGTTTAATTTAATTTCTAATTATCTCACATTATTGTATTATAATTGTGCTAAATATATACCCTTTTCTAACGTACTTTAAATCTAACTTGAATAGAGTAAGGTGTACTCTTTTTATGTCGACCTAAACCTATTCTATTTAAAGTATCTAAGTAGCGTTTTAAACTTGCTCTCATACTACCATTGACACCAGAAACAGTGTATCTGAACTTTCCACTATTATATATAGTAAGGTGAACTGTTACCCATTGCCCTTTCATACCAACAGGATTCCAGTTATTCATATGTCTTTTTACTCGTGCAATATATGCATTTTCTACTCCTTTTTCTCTATTAGAATTAGAGACACGACCACTCTGATGAGTCGCTTTGATTCTGTCTGTTATAGACATATTGTGCTTAACCGAACTCGGTTGTTTCGAAGGTCTCGGTCGTTTTGCTGGTTGGGTATGTTTTGGTCTCTTATGAACAGGTCTTTTTGCATTAATTGATGAAAATAAATCTTTAGCTGTTTTTTTAGGTACTTTTTTCTTAGGTAGATGTTTTTTAGGTGGCTTTGGAGTCACTTTTTTTGGTATTACTCTTTTTACTTTTTTGGGAATCTTCTTTTTAGGAGCTATTTTTTTAGGAACAACTTTTTTAGGAACAACTTTTTTAGGCACAACTTTTTTAGGCACAACTTTTTTAGGTACTCTCTTTTTAGGAACAACCTGTTTA
>JALVEV010000278.1 GCA_027030605.1 Campylobacteraceae bacterium
GTAGAGCTGTTTTTACAGAGTCAAAAACACCCTCTTTGTCCTCTTGCATATCTTTATTGTAAGCAAGTGGAAGACCTTTCATTACCGTTAAGAGTGCAACCAAGTTTCCGTTGACACGTCCTGTCTTTCCACGTAGGAGTTCAGGAGTATCAGGGTTTTTCTTTTGAGGCATAATTGAACTACCTGTTGCATGTTTGTCAGAGAGTTGTACAAACCTAAACTCAGAAGATGACCACAAAATAAGCTCTTCGCTTAGACGACTTATATGCATCATCATGGTTGAGATATTAAAGAGAATCTCTAATGCAAAATCTCGGTCACTAACTGTGTCTAAACAGTTTAGTGTTGGAGCTTTAAAACCAAGTCTCTCTGCCGTTGTTTTACGATTAATAGGGTGAGGAGTTCCTGCTAACGCTGCACAACCTATTGGAGAGTAGTTATTTCTCTCATACGAACTCATAAAACGCTCATAGTCACGCTTAAACATTGAGGCATAAGCCATTAGATGGTAGGCAAAGTTAATAGGCTGAGCATGTTGTAGATGGGTCATCCCTGGAAGCAATGTTTTTGTGTTTTCATTAGCTACTTTTAAAAGAGTTTCTATATTTAGAAGTAATAAATCGGCAATTTTTTGTGTATTCTTTTGAACATAGAGTCTAAAGTCTAAAGCCACTTGGTCATTACGACTTCGTGCTGTATGTAGGCGTTTACCTCCGTCTCCAATCTTTTGGGTAAGTCTACCCTCTATTGCCATGTGTATATCTTCATCATCTCCATCAAGCAAGAACTCACCTGACTCAACCTCTTCATAAATCTCTACTAAACCCTTTTCTATTTGAGCGTAGTCCTCTTTAGAAATAATCCCCTGCTGGGCTAACATATAAGCATGAGCTCGTGAGCCCTCTATATCTTCTCTATATAGCAGTTTATCAAAGGGTAATGAGTTGTTTAGCTCTTGTAATAGTTCAGAACTTGATTCTGTTATTCTAGCTGATGCAATCTTTTTTGACACGATAAATCCTATTATAAAAAGTTACGTATTGTATCGTATTTATAGTATAATTTTGAAAAAAGATAACAAAATGTATACCAATATTAAATTAGAAGCTTCATGGCTCAAACATTTAGAAAACGAATTTCAGCAACCCTATATGCAAACACTTAAAAACTTTTTGCAAATAGAAAAACAGCAAGGTAAAACCATACTTCCAAAAGGCTCTCTTTGGTTCAATGCCCTAAACTCAACACCACTTGACAAAGTTAAAGTAGTCATTTTAGGTCAAGACCCCTACCCTACCATTGGTCATGCTCATGGACTGTGTTTTTCAGCTATGCCAGAGGTGAGACCTCTTCCAAAATCGCTTATCAATATCTACAAAGAGTTGCAAGATGATTTAAATATTGACAATTTTCATACCCCCTATCTTCAACCATGGGCAGACCAAGGGGTACTTCTTCTAAATGCTGTTTTAACTGTTGAAGCAGGAAAATCAAACAGTCATCAAGGAAAAGGATGGGAGAGATTTACCGATAAGATTATTGAAGTAGTCAATCGAGAGTGTGAGAGTGTTGTCTTTATATTATGGGGAGCTTATGCACAGAAAAAAGGAAGTTCTATAGATACTACAAAACACATGATAATTAAGAGTCCTCACCCTTCACCACTCTCAGCATATAGAG
>JALVEV010000279.1 GCA_027030605.1 Campylobacteraceae bacterium
TGTTAAGCATATTATCCCAATGTCTAAAATTAGCGATGAAGACCGTGCGGTTTGCGAAGAGTTGCTCTTTAATCCAGATGATGAATCGCTATTTAAATTTATAGACCACTTCTCGGATGTACAGATAGAAGATGCAGGAGCAGACGAAGCCTACGAAGCTATGCCAACCGAAGAGAAGATAGCAAAACTACTTTTAGATGGCGATAAAGAGCGGATGATTCCTTTAGTGGAAAAGGCTCGCCACGAAATAAGTCCAGATAAAATTGTAAACGAAATTTTGATTGACGCTATGAAGGTTGTGGGTGAGCTATTTGGCTCAGGACAGATGCAGTTGCCATTTGTATTGCAGTCGGCTGAAACGATGAAAGCAACCGTTGATTACCTAAACCCTTACCTAACAAAGCAGGAAAAAGAGACCGATACTACGCTAGTAATTGGTACAGTAAAGGGTGATGTTCATGATGTTGGTAAAAACTTGGTAGATATTATACTCTCTAACAATGGCTTTAAAGTTATAAATGTAGGAATCAAGACAGATTTAGAGACTTACCTTAAAGCTTGCGAAGAGAATAGTGTACAAGCTATTGGTATGTCTGGATTACTTGTAAAATCTACAGCCGTTATGAAAGAGAATTTAGAGACTATGGCGGAGATGGGGCTAGAGATTCCTGTACTTTTAGGCGGTGCAGCCTTAACAAGAAGCTTTGTAGATGACTTCTGTCGTCCAATTTATAAAGGTCCAATATTCTACTGTCGTGACGCCTTCGATGGTGTAATTGCAATGAGTAGAATCGAAAAATATAATGAAGACCCAAGCGTTGGCTTAGATACAAGACTAGCAGGCGATATGACTAAAGTAGAGAAGAAGGTTGAAAAAGAGGTTGTTATACCACCATTTGAAGAGATTAAAATGCCTTCACCTGTGCCAATTCCAACTCCGCCATTTTGGGGAAGACGCGTATTACAAAAACAAGATTTAGATATAAATACTATTTTTGAGTGGGTAAATAAAAAGAGTGTTATCAAAATGCATTGGGGCTACAAAAAGGGTAAAATGCCAAAAGATGAGTACGAAAAGATGTTAGAAGAGAAGGTTTACCCAGCTTTTGAGCGTTTAAAACAGGAGTTTATCGATAAAGAGCTGTTTGAGCCAACTATAATTTACGGCTACTACCCATGCCGAAGCAACGACCAAGAGCTATATCTTTTCGATGAGAGCGAGGGATGGAATGTCGATGAAAATGCATCAAGAGAGCCGTTTGAGGAGGTTAAAGATAGACATACTGTAAAGTTTAGCTTCCCAAGACAGCGAAGAAAACCACACAGAGCACTATCTGACTTCTTTAGAGGCGATAGACACGACGTTATTGCCTTAACTTGTGTATCGGCAGGGTCTAAGTTCTCTGAGTATGAAAAAGAGCTTTATGACGCTGGTAAGTACCTAGAGTACAATATGGTACATGGCTTCTCGGTAGAGTTAGCCGAAGCCTTAGCCGAAGTAGTCCACAAGCAGATAAGAATGGATCTGAACATTTTAAGAGAAGACGAAGGAGCAACACTTAGAGATGTAAGAATGCGACGCTACCAAGGGGCAAGATACTCCTTCGGCTACGCAGCCTGCCCAGACTTAGAGCAGAGCCGAGAGCTATTTGATGTATTAAAGCCAGAAGAGTTTGGT
>JALVEV010000280.1 GCA_027030605.1 Campylobacteraceae bacterium
ACTGATGATGTTGATATGTCGGCAATTATTGGAAAGCTTACTAAACAGAAAGAGAAGCTTGAAAAAGAGATAGCTAAACTCAATGGTATGTTGAACAATGAACGATTTGTTGCTAATGCACCTGAACAGGTTATTGCTACCAATAGAAAAGCTTTAGAAGAGGCTAGTGAGAAGTTAGCTAAGGTTGAGGGTGAGCTTAAGGGGTTTGAGTAGAGATATCTCTACTCAAATCTAACTAAAACTGTAGCTATTATGCCTCTCCACGAATTTGGTAAGTAATATCTCCTGCACCAAAAGCAGTAATTAAATCTTCACGATACTCTTGGATAATATTGTTATCTTTAATAACTTGTACTACACCATCTTTTCGGGTAACTCTATCTGCCATGTGTAGTTTATATCGTGAAAATGCCCCCTTAAGGTCAATATCCACTTCAATCTCTCCTGCTGACCATATAGGCAAAATAACCAACTCATCAACTCCTTCAAAACACTCTATGAATCCTTGTAGATTATCTAAAGTTCGGCTATATTTATGAGGTTGCCAAATAACATTTAATTTATTAAACCCTCTTAACTCTTTGTATGTTTTTAGGGACTTCATGGTTACTTTTATCTCTGTTGGATGGTGACCGTAGTCATCTATGACCACACAATCTTCACTATTTTGGACGATGTCAAAACGTTTTTTAATCCCTTTATAGTTTAATAGATTTTTACGAATATCTTCAATGGTTTCACCCATCTCTAATGCTCCTAAAATAGCTAAAGAGGCATCTAGTGCAATATGGTTACCAAACCCAAAGACTTCAAAATCTCCAAACTCTTTAAGTGTAAATTTAGTATGTGGTTCCCCATTAACTAAGACAAATTCAATATTGCTAATATCTTTACTAGGGTAAAGTTTAATCGACTCCATCTCTAAAGAGGCTAGAAACTCATCTTCTGCATTGATTACACGAACTTTAGCAAGATTTAGAAAGTTTCTATAGGCATTATAGAAACGCTCTTCGTCATACTCATAGTACTCCATGTGTTCAGGCTCTACATTAGTAACAATGGCAAGGTATGGATTAGAGTTCAAGAAGCTCTCATCGCTCTCATCTGCTTCAAAAACCACCTTATTGTTGTCTGCATGGCGAACATTTGAGCCAAACTCTTTAGATATAGCCCCAATAAGTGCGTTGGAGTCAGGAATGAGTGAAGATAGCATAGCAGAGGTGGTACTTTTACCATGAGCTCCACCTACAGCATAGACCTCTTTGTCTCCTAAGATAGTTTTGAGAGACTCTTTTCTTGAAAGGAGTTCAATTCCAAGCTCTTTGGCACGTTGATACTCTGGATTATTGGGTCTAACGGCTGCTGAGTAGATGACTCTTTCTACTCCCTCAACAGCATCTGCATGATGTGGAATAGTGATTTTTGCTCCAAAGTTTAAAGCTAAATCATTTGTGATTTCTGTCTGTTTTATGTCCGAACCTGAAATTTGGTGTCCATCGTTGGCTAGAAGTTTTGCTAAGGCAGAGAGTCCAATGCCTCCAATACCTATAAAGTGTATTTTCATGAATTTATCGCTTTCTTAAAAAAATTATTATATATGAAATAGTAGCACACTTTTTATGGGTTTTTTATTACTTTTAAAAGATAGTTAAAGAGAAGAAAATAAAAAGGCTTCCACCTTAAAAAGGTGGAAAGGAGTAAATAAGTTTTTAGAGATTAAAAGTTGTATCTTGTCCATACACGAAGTACATTATTTTTATCTTTACCGTCTATATCTTGCATAACATAAGCAGCAAGCATATTTGTTCCAAGAGCTTTAAATTTGTAGATAACATCTAATTCATTATAATCACTTTCGGCATCTGAATTGTCTTTTGTTGTTGCATATTGAGCAATAAGTTTACCAGGTCCTACAGGCGCTACAGCTTTTAGCATAACAGTATCGTTATCTCTTTTAATAGCACCTTGATTTAAAATCATTTGTGTGTAGAGAGGTGTTTTAACTCCTGTCCCAACATTTTGGATAGCATTTCCACCATCACCAACATTAGTATATGCTAATGTCAAATCAGCAATTCCTGCTTTTCCTGAAGCTTTTAGACCATAAGAAGATGTGTCCTCAGCATCTGTCATTAGTTGTCCACCTTGTAGTGCAAACTTTACAGGTAATCCTGCATCAATCTGTGCATCTGCCCAAACAGCACTTACTCCTGTATTTGGAAGTTGATAATAACTTACTGTAGGTTTAATAGCTGTATTAGACTTATTTGCAACAGTTAGCATATAGGCACCACTTTTACCAATTTTGTTATAAGCTCCTAAATCAACTAATCCTGGTGATTTTACTAATGCTCCATTCCCATTAGCCACATAAGCACCTACAACAGTAGTATCAGGAATATCCGTATTAATAGCGAGTGCAGCATCAAATGTATTTTTAAATACGTTCCATCCTTCTGAGAATGCAAGAGGAGAGAGGTTTTTAGGTAACTCTTGTCTTCCTAGTTTAAGAGTTGTATTAGCTATTTTTTTTGTAATATATGCTTTTGTTAATGAAGCACCATTAAGATCATTAGTTTGAGCTGTTTGCATTGAAGCACCAACTGTATTATTCTCTAGACCAAGAGTTCCTAACATAGTTCCCTGTAATCCAAGCCCGAAATCATTTCCAAGGTCACCATTTACATTAAGTTGTAAACCAGCATTTGCTCTAGAGTTTGCACCTTTATCAAAAAGGTCAGCATCTCCACTATTATCTTGAGTTTGGTAATAAAGAGCAACTTGTCCAGTTGTTTTTAAATCTACATCAGCTTGTGCCATGGTTCCCATAGAGAGTAGAGAAATTGCAATTAAACTCAATTTTATTTTTGTCATTTCTAATCCTTTGTAATAAATATAAGTAAACTATATCATTATTATAATGAAATTCTATTGATTTGTGTCAATTTTTTCTAAATTTTGTTCTGTTTCATATGCCATCATCTGTTGACGTACTTCATTAATCTGTACGGGAGTTACATTATCGTCACTAGACCATGCAATCTCTACATCTCCACCATACTCTTGACCAATCATCTCTATCTTCTCTGCATACTCAAAAACATCAAGACAAACAACTCTGTTTTGTGGGTCTTCATCTTTCATAGTATCAATAAGCTCAATATACCAACGCCCCATAGGATTACTTTTAATAATAGACTCAATAATAACAGCCATTAGACACCTCCGTGGAAATCTTTTTTCTTAAGGTCACCATTGTAGACAACATCTTTTACATCAACATCCTCTTTGGTTAAGATTTCAGGAACTGGGTTAGCTTCATTTAACTCTTTAATGGCTTCATCTAGCTCCTCTTGGTAGGTCATCATCATATCTGCTGTAATAACATTTGGAAGCTGTTGAATCTTAACAAGCTTTTTAATCTCCTCTTCAACACCTTCACCCTCAATGGTTACGATAATCTTTCCTGTATCTTTATCGCAAAAGTGATAATCTACATAATCCTCATTTTGAAAATACTCTACTAACTCATCAATGTGTTTAGGTAGTGCTTGGACTACAATACTCGATATATTCATTTAAAACTCCTATTTTGTGTTATTTGATATGGTATTCCGTTGAACTCAGGTTATTAATTCCATAGAGGTAGCACTCGCTTACAAAACAATTTCAGGGAGTAAATAAAAGTGAGTGCTACGTCTATGGATTAATTAAATTCCATATCATAATAGTATTATCATCACTCGCTGAAAAAATTTTGTTTTCATCTTGGAAAATAATGACATTAAGTGTACTCTTTTGTCCTTTAAGGAGAGCTATTTTTGATTTAGTTGAACTGTTATAGATATAAATATTGTTCTGTTCATCCATAGCAAAAGCCACTTTTGAAGCACTTGGACTAAGAGCTGTAGAGTAGATTAAAAAACTTCCTGAAATATAGCTTCCTTTTCCTGTACTTACATCATATATAGAGCCTCTTCTGTCTTGTCCTGCTCCACTAACTATTCCATTTTTAAAATCAACTCTATAGACATTGTCTAGGTTTACCCCTTGAAGCTCTTTTAAGATTTTACCTGTTTTTACATCTACAACGGTTAAGACACCACTTTCACAAGAGAAGACGGCTTGGCTTTTGTTCTCATTAAGTGTGAAGTCTGAAAATTTAGACTCACTAAGTTGTACTCTGTAGCTCTCTTCTTTACTCTTTAAGTCTAAAAGAGCTACTTCATTACTTAGATATCCTAACAAAATATGCTCTTTGTCTATAAATCTAGCCTTAATAAGAGCCTTTTTATCTTTAGCAGAGAGTATCTGTGTGAGGTTTGTATCATAAATGTATAGGTTAGAGTAGCCATTTTTGCCACTATCACTAAGAATTAGGTATCTGTCTCCTATTTTATCTGTACTCATAACTCTAGCTGGAATCTCATCTCCCATAAAATCTTTTACATTAGGTATTGTAATATTTTGGATGCTACTATTGTTATTATCAATATCTTTTACCTCTATATGACCCATATCGGTAGCAACAACAAGAGTGTTATCTCTTAAGACCATATCTTTAACTGTACCATTTATCTCAATACTATCTATCGGTTTTAAAATATGGGTTGCATATAAAAAAATATTACAAAAAAGGAGAAGAAGAGTAGTCCTCATGATAAGATACCTTCAATCTGATTTAGTATAAGTTCCTCTATCTCTTGAGTAGAGAGACCGCTTTTAAGTGCATAGAGGTCAATCTCACTAGCTAAAAAGTTTTCAAATGAACTGTTGTCATTTAATTTCACCATAAGCTCTTCCATCTTTTCATTACCTAGTGCTTCTTGAATAAGCTCTGAAATATAAACAATAAAGTTATACTCTTCAAAATTAAACTCAAACTCTTCAGAGTCATAATCTTCATAGTTCTCATCAACATTAAGAAGGTGTCTTAACTCTAGCTCTTTATCTTCTAGTTTTTCAAATAGTTTTGGGTATTTTTCATATAATTTCATAATTTTTTCTCCTCCTCTTGTGGTATTACTCTATAGCTAATCGCTTTTGTAGGACAACGTGAGATACAAAATCCACACGCTGTACACATCTCATTGTCTATAACTGGATTAAACATACCATTAAATAAAATAGCATCATCTATGCAAGGCTCTTTACACGCATTGCAAATAACACCATGATGGGCTACACAAGCTTCAAGTGATATTTTAAAAATAGCATGTAGATATGGTTCATCTTCAAAATTTTCTTCTAATAAAAGTACATTTTTTTCACAAGCAATAGCACACTCATCACAAAAGGTACACCCATTTTTACTAAAGGTAAGGGTAGGGGTATTTGTCTCTTTGTCAATAAAAATAATCTGCTCATCACAAGAAGTTACACAAGCTTGGTTTTCACAGCTTGGACACTCACTCTGAAAAAGAGATTCACTTTTTCCATAAGGGGGGCGTAGTAGAAGAGGAGTCTCCTCCTCTTCTACTTTATGCAAAGGCTTTGCAATAGATTTAAAAAAACCTCTTCTGCTTATCACTATTTTACACCATCATTGATTATATCAGCAAGGTTAGAACTTGTTTTTAAGTCACCTGTTAATCCATCTGGTTTAAAGGTATTTCCTACAGCTGTATCAACATTGGCTTGTGGAGCATGACATTGAGAACAGTTAAATCTACCTTGGTATAGGTGATTTAGTTTTTTTGCTTTTGCTATTTTAATGTCACTAGTGTTTCCAATATCTGCTTTTAGTCCAACCTTTTTACCCTCTTTAACCAACTCACCATCTTTTAGAACAGTTTCTGGTCTATAGTTTGTAAAGTGAGATGGTGGAATTGGAGTTGCCCCTACACCCTTAGCAACATCTGGCATGTGACATCCAAGACATTGATTGTTCTCTTTTGTAATAGGAAGTAACCCATCAACAGAGTGTGGAATCATTGGTGGAGCATTTACATAAGCTCTTTCAAATCTAGCTGAAGCCCCTGGAGCAGGTCTGTTAAACTTGCCATCATTTGGTTTTACATTTTCTTCAAAAAGTGAAGTTTTTCTTAAACCTAAAACAGTCTCATCAACTACTTTTTTGTTTCCTAAGTCCTCTTTGTCAAGTCTTGCTTTATCTGCTACTTTTGCATTAATATCAACTACTTTAGCTTCAGCCTTTGCAGGAGCTTCTGTTTTATCAGGAGCTTTAGCACTACCACCTTTAATTGAACTAGCAATAGAGTCAATATCTGCATCACTAAGTGAAGCTACTTGACCTTTCATTAAACCTTTCATTGCACCACCATAAGAGCCATCTTTATAGCCTTTAAGTGCCTTTACAATATCCTCTTTTGACATATCTTTTACAACTTTAGATATACCCATAGCTTTCTTTTCAAAGTTTGCTCCATGACAACCTACACATGCAGCTGTACTTACACCATAGAGTGCAGAGGCAGCCAATAGTGAACCTAATGCCATTACTTTAATAACTTTTGTCATTTTTTCTCCTTTAACTATTTTTATTTAAATTTCTAATACTAAAACCTAAAGCATCATCATTACAGACATCTATACAGCGACCACAGTTGGTACACTCGCCATCTGTTACCGAGATACTCTCTTTGTTAATCATGTGTAGTACCTGATTTTCAGGACAGACTATTTTACACTCCATACAGTTAGTACACGCCTCATGATTATGTTTAACTCTAACAATACTCTTTTGACCAATAAGTGAGTATGCTGCACCTAAAGGGCAGAGGTGACCACACCAACCATTTCTAACCCCAAAGAGGTCAAAAAGGAAAATGGCTACCACCACAGCAATACCTGTACCAAAACCAAAGATAATACCTCTTTGCATAATGGTAATAGGGCTTACAGCTTCAAAAGCAGCAACTCCTACAATAGCAGATACAATAAGACCCAACACCATAATCCAGTAGCGTGTTCTACGCTTTAAGAAACGGTAGTTGACCTCCTCTTTGTCT
>JALVEV010000281.1 GCA_027030605.1 Campylobacteraceae bacterium
CAATATTTTATATATTAAATTAAAATTTTATTTTTTTATTGATTATTGTAGTTAAATTTTATTTTTTATTGTTATAATGATGATGGGAAGAATAATGCTGATTTTTACTTACAAGGAAGAGAGATGAAAAATACTTTACACACTTTTATAATGGGTATGCTTACTCTGTTTGCTATATATCTCTATTTCTTGTCGGTAGAGTCTCTACCTTCACAAGTTAAAATTAAAGAGTTTTCAACTTTAAATATAAAAAATGAAGAGTTAAATGCACTTAATTACCTTAATAGACTTCGTAATAATGCAGGACTTATTCCATTTCAATCTCATAAAATTCTTAAAAAAGCATCTAAAAACCATGCTAACTATCTCACTAAACACTTAACCTATGGACACAAAGAGGAGAAAGAGTTTAAAGATTTTACAGGAATCTACGCTTCAGACCGTATTCAAGAGATTGGATTCCCTGCTCCCCAAGTTATTGAAAATGTCTCTGCAAACAATAAAAACTATAAAGAGTCAGTAGATGGTCTCTTTGCTGCAATCTACCACCGTATAGCATTTTTAGATTTTCGTTCTGATATTATTGGTATAGGAGTAAGTCAAAACATAACTCAGCCTAGCCATACAGCCTTTGTTTATGATATGAGTGCAAAAGCATTAGAGAAATTATACCAACAGACTACCATTACCCAAAAACAATTAACAGAAGCAATTGAGAGTAATAAAAACAAAAACCATAAAATGGTTATCTACCCTTATGATAGACAGAGAGATGTTCCTCCTGCCTTTTTTGATGAACTACCAGACCCACTACCTAACCATCGAGTAAGTGGTTATCCTATTAGTATCTCTTTTAACCCAGCTATTTATAAAAAGGTTAAACTTATAAGCTTTCAACTCTTTAACAAAGATGGAGTTGAGATAACCAATACAACTATATTAGATGCTAAAAGAGACCCTAATAAACGTCTAACCAATATGGACTTTGTTCTATTTCCTCTAAAAAGGTTAGCATGGAATCAACACTACTATGTAAAATTTAAAGCCTCTGTTGATAAAAAGTTGATTGAGAAAGAGTGGAGTTTTCATACTAGAAGATTTGACCTACCTCTCTATAGTGTTACTCAAAATAACAATAGCTTTTCTCTAAAACAGGGGGCATCATGTATTTTATATTTTCCTCCAACATCAAAAGAGGATTTATTGGGCAATATTGGATACCCTTCACATTATGATATTGAATTTATAGATAAAAACACCGTTAAGTTAACACTACTCTCTAAAAAACAGAGAGAGACAAGACTTAATATTGGTGGACACTCTGTGAAAATATATGAAAAATAATACTCCTTTCATATAGGAAAAATGCTTTTGTTAAATTCTATATAAGTTTTTTGAAAACTTTTAACCAATACCCTACTCTTCACAATTAAAACACAACTAAACCCTATACTTTGGTCATGAGAGTCAGTTTTTTACGTTTTTCCTTCCCCAATCTTTATTTGTTGATGACTCTCATTAAATCGTTATTTTTCTACTTTAAACCTAAGAAATAGTATACATATGTTTATAATAACTATATAGAACAATTAAAGCTATTGCTATACCTGCATAGAGCATATGCTCTTTAGGATTACTCTCTATGTAAAAAATCTCCATTGCTTTATCATTAGAGAGAAAATAGATAGGAATAAAAAAAAGTACTGCCCATACAGTATAGTTTAGGAGCAGTTCAATTTGAGAAAAAATAGTAGTATCTTCCGCTGAAAAGATAAAAAATTGAGGCATAGTTACATCTGAAAAGAGATATAGTGTTATAATATAAAAAATTAATGGGAAAAGTGCCATAAAATACAGAGCTATTAGAGTAAAAGCTCGTGCAAATTTACACCTCAATAGAATACCTGCAATCATAAATAATCCCAAAATTAATGGAAAAATTTTATAGACAAAAGAGAACTCTTTATAGTTAATTAATTGAAAATATAGTATAGAAAAAAGTATGGCAATTAACCATACTACTACTACAGTCAACTTTTTTTTAAAAGATGACTGACGTGAATATAGCGTTAACATCTATTTTACCTTATTTATTTTTGTTATATTATAGCTAATATCTATTAAATATCAAGAGTTAAGTCATCTATAAATTCTATCTTGATACTATCTTTAAAAAAACAAATAGCCTAAAGGAACATCATGAACTACTCAATTATGCCTCACAATGCCAATTTTATTCCCCCTGTACAGAAACCAACCCCTAACTTTTTAAAAGAGGTAGGAGAGCAGGGAATTAGAGATTTACTTACACGACTCTACAGCTGTTTAGATAAAAGTCCTATTCGACCTATCTTTCCTGCTAAAGATACCCAAGAGATGATGGAAGCAGCTCAAATATCAGCCGACTTCTTTATTCAGATTTGTGGTGGACCACAATACTTTAACCAAAATAGAGGTATGCCACAAATGCGTGGACGACATGCACCTTTTGCCATTACAGCTGAGGCTCGACTACACTGGCTCACCTGTTTTGAAGAGGCGTTAAAACCATTAGAAAAAGAAATTAGTGAAGAGAGTCTACAAAGTTTTTGGAACTATATTAATGTTTTTTCGATTATGATGATAAATACACAAGGTTAATCTTTAGAGATTAGCCCTAACATGAAAGAAGAAAAGGGAGGAAGAATATAATGAATTTTAGGGAGGTTTCATTGAAATTTTAAGTTATGTAACTTATACTCTTTTCATGTTAGGCTTAAGGAAGAATACACTTTTTACGTGTACTCTGTGTGTAGTTCAAATAAATTATTATAAAAAAAGTCACATTTTTCTCAAGGAGATAAGAGCTTCTACTTTTAAGTTTAATAAAAGCTCTTATTTTTAAAAATCTGAGTTTGATCGAATATGATATTCTGTCGAACTCAGATTAAAAAGAAAGATAGACAGTCTTATAAAGATTTTATCATTTCATTAATAAACGATAGAGGGTATTTATCTTTAAAGAGGGAATATTTACTGACACCCAACACACTCCATACTTCTATCTTCTACATCATTAGTGGTCTCAGGAGATTGACTTCTTAAATAATAGGTCGACTTCAAACCAAACCTCCAAGCATTCATGTAAATCTCATTAAGGTACTTACCACTCGCTTTGTCAAGTGTAATAAAAATATTAAGCGACTGACCTTGGTCAATCCACTTTTGTCGAATGGCACCTGCTTTAACCAAGATGTTTTGGTCAAGGTCATAAGCAGGAGTATAGTATGACCAAGTCTCAGGTGACAACTTAGGTGCACATACAGGAATAAGCCCTGACAAGTTCTCTTCAAACCATTTACGTTTGTAAACAGGTTCAATCGCTTGTGTCGTTCCTGTCAAGATAGAGATTGACGAAGTTGGTGCAACTGCCATAAGGTAACCGTTACGCATTCCATCTTTTTTGACTTTCTCTTTCAGCTTTGCCCAGTCATGAGTGTAACCAAAGAGTCCACCACGTTCAACCAGTTTACACGCCTCTTCATTTGCATTGTCAATTGGGAAGATACCTTTTGACCAATCTGACCCCTCAAAAGTTGGGTAAGCTCCCTTTTCAATCGCTAAGTCACTAGAGGCTTTAATGGCGTAGTAGGAGACCGACTCCATTACTTCGTCTACTTTATAAAGGTGTTCATTTGACCCCCACTCTATTTTTGCTTCGGCTAACATCTGTGCTTCGCCCATAACCCCAAGACCAATCGAGCGAGACTTCTCATTTGTCTTTTTAACTTTAGCCAATGGGTAGAAGTTAAGGTCAATCACATTGTCAAGCATTCTAATAGCTGTTGGCACTACTCTTGCAATATCTTCGGTTGTATTGATTTTTGACAGATTGATTGAGGCAAGGTTACAAACAGCTGTATCCCCATCGGTTAACTCTTTATCTGCCATCCAAACCTGTTTACCATTGAGGCTGTCAAGAGCTGTCACCTTTTTTGCAGGTTTAGTCATACCACTGTCAACAGTTATCATCTCCTCCTCTTCATAGACTTCAACTGAACCATCAACAAATGTCAATTTAATTTTGTAGTGGTTTGGAGAGGTATTTTGAAAAATTTCAGTACAGTTCCCTGTAACTAAACCATTAAAAATTAAAGAGTGGTTATAGAGTTGAGTTGTATCGTAAACATCCTCTTTCCCAATATAGTTAATCTCACTAATCTCTACTAAGAATTTTTCACTCTTTCGACTCTCTCTTGTATAACCTAACTCCATACGTTTAGATAATATATCTAATGCTTTTGTTTGCTTTAGACCTATAAATCCAATATCATCTATAAATTTAATAGCATTATTTCCATTAATATTTAATCGGTAGAGTGGTTTAGAGTCATATACTCTCTCCTCTCCCTCTACTGTGACATAGGAAAATACTGACTGTTCAACATCTCTCATCTTTGAAATTTTAGAACGAATTCCAAAGTTAGAGAGTAGTATCTGAACCTCTTCTAAGAGACTTTTTTTGATAGATGCCAACTGTATTGCAAAAGTAGGAACACCATCATTTTCAAGTTTATTAATGGTTCCATCGGCAATAAAAAGTCCTTGTAGATACCCCTTAACACACTCTTTTGTTCCTTTAAATATCACTTCAGGAACACTATATTTTGTCTTTCCATTAAAATTAAACTGCTCATCAAATACTCTTCCTAGTCTAATGTTTGAAAATCTTAACTTTTGACTATTTTTAGTGTGTTGAATAGCTTTAGGATAGAGATTTTTAAAATCCTCTTTATGAGAGTTTGGCAAAGTAGAGTAGTATTTTTGAATGGTATTTTCTATCTGTTTATGTATGGTGTGCCCTAAATTCATATCTTGATTATAGAGGTCAATATGGACAATAGAGTGTTGTTTACTCTCTTTATAACTAAATGTTCCATCTCCTGTAACCATTCCCATTAAAAAGCCTAAATCATACTCTCCCTTATCTCCAAACTGTCCCTCATCGGACTGTATAAGAAGCTTATCTCCTACAGAGATATTTTCTAAACTTCTCTTCTCTATGGTTTTACCATCAGAGTTGGCTACATAGTACTCATGCCATAGTGTCGATTTTATCTTATATCCATCTTTGGTAATCACTTCATAGATATCGGCACTCTCTTTTGTCATAAACATCTTTAGAGCTTTAGCTCTTCCTACTCCAAACTTAGAGGCATCACCATCTGTTCTATGGTCATAGGTAGCTAAAATTTCAGAGTAGTTCTCTTCTAAATCTTTTGCTGTTACTAATCCAAACTGTGTATGGAGTCTTGTATCTCCTGTTACACATAGGTTTGAACTTCTAATAACCCCATTATGCTTATTAGGGTTGGCTCTATTGGCTGTATCTTTAAAAGTTAAAAAAGGATTTCCTGTCTCAAAGTAGGAGCGTAAAATCTCTTTCCATAATCCTTTAGCTGAGATAACTTCACGTGTAATGTTCTCATCTCCAGCTTCAAGCTCTAAGTAACGCTTCTCAAACTCTTCACCATAGAGGTCAGTTAACTCACGCACCTCATAAGGGTCAAAAAGTGTCCATCGTCCATCTTCTTGAACTCGCTTCATAAAGAGGTCATTAAGCCAAAGAGCAGGAAAGAGGTCGTGTGCTCGTCTTCTCTCTTCACCAGAGTTTTTCTTAAGGTCAAGAAAATCACGAACATCAATGTGCCAAGGCTCAATATAAACAGCAATTGCCCCTTTACGTGTTCCTAGTTGGTCAACAGCAATGGCAACATCATTGGCAATCTTTAAAAATGGTACAATTCCACCTGCTGCATGTTTGTGACCATCAATGTACGACCCCATACCACGAACTTGTGACCAGTCCCAACCAATTCCACCACCAAATTTAGAAAGAAGTGCCATCTCTTTGTAAACATCAAAGATACCCTCAATATTGTCAGGACTTGACCCAATGTAACAAGATGACAACTGATGTCTAGGAGTACGTGCATTTGACAAGGTTGGTGTGGCAGCCATTACTTCAAATTTTGACAAGATATCGTAAAACTTCTTTGCCCATGTTTGACAATCAAACTCATTTTGAGCTAAGAACATGGCAACCCCCATAAAGAGCTGTTGAGGTAGTTCTATGGGTTGTCCATTTTTGTCTTTTAGTAAATAACGGTCATAAAGTGTTCTAATACCAAGGTAGTTAAATTGTAAATCACGTTCAGGTTTTAAGTAGTCATTGAGGTCATCTAAATCATATTTCTCTTTTAACCCTAATAAAATACGCCCCTCTTTCTCTCCATGTTCAAAGTATTTTCTTAGATGTGCATAGGGTTTACCCTTTATACCACCAACATTACGCCCTGCTTTATGATATAGGTCATATAAAAAGAGTCGTGAAGCGACAAAGGTCCAGTTTGGTCGGTCAATATCAATCTTATCAACAGCAGTTTTAATAAGTGTCTGTTGAATATCTTCTGAGGACATCATATCTTGGAACTGTAAATTTGCGTCAACCTCTAGTTCACTCTGACTTACACCCTCTAACCCTTTTACCGATGCTGAAGTATTTTTTTGAATCTTGGTAATGTCTAATGTCTCAACCCGACCACTTCGTTTTACAATTCTAATCATATTTATCCTTTGTCATTAGCTATATTATATTACTAGTAAGTTACTTATTCTTTGTTAAAAACAATTATTTATAATTTGTTATTATTTTTTATTTTATTGTTAGCTTATGCTTATATTACTCTCGTTACCAAGCTCCAGCTTGGGAATGCATATTGGAATAATAACTCTTTTAAAAATTTCTATTCCAATATTAGATTACAAATTTGGAACTTCGTAACCAGTATAAATAAGCTATAAATTATTTAAAAACTCTTTTGAAGATAGCATCTACATTTTTAGTATAGTAGTCGTAGTTAAAACACTCTCTAATCTGCTCTTCAC
>JALVEV010000282.1 GCA_027030605.1 Campylobacteraceae bacterium
TGGAGGTAGGATTAAAGATTTACCTGGTGTTAAATACCATATCGTTCGTGGTGCATTGGATGCATCTGGTGTTAATGGTAGAAAAGTTGCTCGTTCTAAATATGGTACTAAAAGACCAAAATAGATAAGAACTTTTTAAACGTTAAAAAATGGTAGAAGTGATTATATTACATAAAAGTGTGAGCTTAAAAAAGCTTTAAGCAGTTTTTATCAAAATATCTTTGAGTAGATGACCTTAGGGGATAAAAATTGAGTAAATCAATAGTAGACGATTGAAGATAATAAGGAAAATAATAATATGAGAAGAAGAAAAGCTCCCGTAAGACCAGTATTGCCAGACCCAGTACATGGTTCTAAAGTTTTAACAAAGTTTGTAAATGCCGTAATGTTAGACGGTAAAAAAGTGACAGCAGAGAAGATTATGTATGCTGCATTAGAGAGAATTGAAGAGAAATCTGGTGAAAAAGGTATTGACGTATTCAACAAGGCAATGGAGAACGTTAAACCAGTAATGGAAGTAAAAAGTAGACGTGTAGGTGGTGCAACTTACCAAGTACCAATCGAAGTTAGACCTGCACGTCAGCAGACACTTGCAATTAGATGGTTGATTGATGCTGCTAGAAAAAGAAATGAGAGAACTATGGTAGAGCGTCTTTCAAACGAGTTAATGGATGCCGCAACTGATAAGGGTGCTGCATTTAAGAAAAAAGAAGATACCTATAGAATGGCAGAAGCAAACAAAGCATTTGCTCACTATAGATGGTAAGGGAATAGTATGGCACGAACACATAAACTTGAAGACGTAAGAAACATTGGTATTGCAGCACACATTGATGCTGGGAAAACAACAACTACAGAGAGAATCCTTTTCTATACAGGTGTTGAGCATAAAATTGGTGAAGTTCACGATGGTGCTGCTACAATGGACTGGATGGAGCAGGAGCAAGAGAGAGGTATTACTATTACCTCTGCTGCTACTACTTGTGAGTGGAAAGGTAAGCAGATTAACATTATTGACACTCCAGGTCACGTTGACTTTACCATTGAAGTTGAGCGTTCTATGAGAGTTCTTGATGGTGCTGTATCTGTATTCTGTGCTGTTGGTGGGGTTCAACCACAGTCTGAGACAGTATGGAGACAACGTAACCGTTATGGTGTACCATCAATTGTATTTGTTAATAAATACGATAGAACAGGTGCTGACTTTTACGAAGTTGAGAGACAAATCAAAGATAGACTCAAAGGAAATCCCGTTCCAATTCAAATTCCAATTGGTGCTGAAGAGAACTTCCAAGGGGTTGTAGACCTTGTAAAGATGAAAGCGATTGTTTGGGACCAAGATGCAGCAATGGGTTCTAACTACCATGTTGAAGAGATTCCAGAAGATATGATGGAGTTGGCTGAAGAGTACCGTGAAAAAATGGTTGAAGAGATTTCTGCAGCTGATGGTAACGATGAGCTTATGGAAAAATACATGGAGGGTGAAGAGCTTACTGAAGAGGAGATTAAAGCAGGAATTAAAGCAGCAACTATTGGTATGCATATTGTTCCAATGACAGTTGGTACAGCCTTTAAAAATAAAGGGGTTCAAACACTACTTGATGCTGTTGTTGACTATTTACCATCCCCAGTTGAAGCGGAACCAATTAGAGGTACAATGATGGATGATGAGGAGCAAGAGGTTGTTGTTGAATCTACTGATGATGGTCCATTTGCCTCTTTAGCCTTTAAAATTATGACTGACCCATTTGTTGGACAGTTGACCTTTATTCGTGTCTACCGTGGTTCTTTAGAGTCAGGTTCGTATGTTCATAACTCAACCAAAGATAAAAAAGAGCGTGTTGGTAGAATTATGAAGATGCACGCGATTAAAAGAGAAGAGGTCTCTGAAATCTATGCTGGTGAGATTGGTGCTGTTGTTGGTCTTAAAAATACAACTACAGGTGACACACTCTGTGACCCTGCTGAAAAAGTAGTGTTAGAGAGAATGGATTTCCCAGACCCAGTTATCTCTGTGGCAGTTGAGCCAAAAACAAAAGCTGACCAAGAGAAGATGGGTATTGCTCTTTCTAAATTAGCTGCAGAAGATCCATCTTTTAGAGTCTTTACAGATGAAGAGTCTGGTCAAACAATTATTGCAGGTATGGGTGAGCTTCACCTTGAGATTATTGTTGACAGAATGAAGAGAGAGTTTAACGTTGAGGCTGAAGTTGGTGCTCCACAGGTTGCTTATCGTGAGAGTATTAGAACAGCTGTTAAAAAAGAGTACAAGTATGCAAAACAGTCTGGTGGACGTGGACAATATGGTCATGTATTCTTAAATATTGAGCCACAAGAGGCTGGTGCTGGGTATGAGTTTGTCAATGAGATTAAAGGTGGGGTTATTCCAAAAGAGTTTATTGAACCTGTTAACAAAGGTATTCAAGAGGCGATGGCTAGAGGAATTCAAGCTGGTTACCCTGTTGAAGATGTAAAAGTAACTCTTTATGATGGTTCATTCCACGATGTTGACTCATCTGAAATGGCATTTAAACTAGCAGGTTCTATGGGATTCAGAGAGGGTTGTCGAGAAGCTGACCCATTCATTTTAGAGCCGATGATGAAAGTTGAAGTTGAGACTCCAGAAGATTACATGGGTGATGTTATTGGTGATGTCTCTAAAAGACGTGGTATTGTTAGAGGTATGAGTGATAGAGCAGGAAATAAAATTGTTGATGCTTTTGTACCACTTTCAGAGATGTTTGGTTACTCAACAGACCTACGTTCAATGACGCAAGGTCGTGCAACTTATGCAATGGAGTTTGACCACTACGACGAAGTACCTGCTAATGTAGCTAAAGAGATTATTGAGAAGAGAAACTAAGGGTTATCCTTAGTTTTTTAACTTTTCTCTTTTTTTAATTCACTAGAATCTCTCTAGTGAATCTCTCCTTTTTATTTTCAAATCATATATTTATTAAGATTTTTTATTTATTTCTGTTCTTTTCTAGTAGCTCTTTACTCTTTAAATACTAAATATAAAATTAAAAAATCAATTTAAAAAGTATATTAAAGTTTATTTAATATAAAATTAACATTATTATAATAAGTAGAGTATATTTTTGATATTTAAGTATTGTTAAGATTATTTAATGTTAAAATATAATTAAAATAAACAATTTATAATATTGTTATAGAGTAAAGGAGTCAAGGATGAAAATAAAAAGTATCCAATATAGAGGTATAAGAGGTGTAATACTCCTTTTTTTACTTTTTACTATAAATATTTATGCTCAAATTGAATTTTCAAATATAGATAATAAAACTAACTTATTGAAAAAAAAGAGTAAAAAATCTGTACTATTCTCAAAGTCAAGTACACGAAAGATTACTTTAGGGGACTATGTTTGGTTTGACTATAATCTAAATGGTATTCAAGATAAGGGTGAAATTGGATTGAAAGATATTCCTATTAAACTTTTTAAGACCTCTGACTGTACAGGTTCTCCTATTGAGGAGACATTGACCTCTAACTTGGGTTATTATCAATTCTCTAACCTTTCCATCACTACAGATGACTATTGTATTGCAGTTGAATATCCTAAGTATTGGACAGCAACTCAAGCAAATCAAGGTGAATCAAATTTTGATTCAAATGTAGTTGAGTCTAGTAAAGGGGTTGGAAAAATTAAAAATGTCTGTATGAATGATAATGATAGTAGTTTAGATATTGGTTTACATCATAAAGATAAAAACTGTCAAGTTCTTGGATTAGATTTAGGTGCTATAGGAACTTTTAATGATTCAAAATCATGGGGTGTAAAACCATGGTTAGAGGTAGAATTTAATAACTTTGTAGCCCATGGGTTTTGTCATGAATATAAAGATGCTTCTCCAACTAAAGGAGATAAATATGTGGCACATAGTACCGATAGATTGAATTTTACTGAACAACAACGAGATAAACTCTCAAGAGCTTTTCGATTTTCAAGTGATTCTGAAGTACTTGACCTTTTTTATAAAACTTTTGATAAAGAGGAGAGTTACTATTGGATTGAGGTATTTCATAATATATTTATTTGGTACATTACCGATTGGAACTACTCCTTAGCGAAGGTTGATAACTTTATTGACAATAATAAGTGGTTTAAAGATTTGACAATAACAGAGAAAGATGCATTGAAAACTATTGCTCATCTTATTACTAATAAAATAGATGGTACTAATGGAAAAACACAATACCAGCCAATGAAAGTTTACTATCTTTGGAATCAAACTTCAGATAAACGTCAAGATGTTATTGTACCTGAGACATTTTTAATTCCAAAAGAGAAAGAGTGTAGTGGAGACTCTGACCCACTTATTAAAGTTAATCTTGGAGACAGAGTTTGGTTAGATAGTAATAAAAATGGAAAACAAGATAGTAGTGAAGTTGGACTACAAGGTATTAAAGTTGAACTCTATGATAGCAATGGAAAACTACTCTCTTCTACTTTAACTAATAAGCAAGGTATCTATAGTTTTAATGACTTAGATGCTGGAGAGTATGCTCTTAAGTTTATTAAAAAAGCTGGGTACTCATTTACAACAAAAAAGGCAACAGGTGTAAGTTCTGCACTTAATTCTGATGCTGATGTCTCAACAGGTTTAACAGAGACCATCTTTTTAGATAGAGAAAATTTAGAGATAGATGCAGGGATGTATGTTACTCCACAACCAAGTATAGATATTGTAAAAACTACCAATGATGGTAATGTCTCTAATATTGTTGTCGGAGATACCATTACGTGGAGTTATTTAGTTAAAAATAGTGGAAATACCATTATTAGCAATATTAAAGTAACAGATGACAAAGAGGGTGCAGTAGCTTGTGGTAATGATACCCTCAATCCTGGGCAGAGTATGACTTGTACCAAAGTTGGTGTGGCTATTTTAGGTGCCTATAAGAATATAGGAAAGGTAGAGGGTAGAGACCCTGAAGGAGATAAGGTAACTTGTGAAGATGAAAGCTCTTATGTTGGACATGAAGCCCCTGTTGTATTGGGTTCTGTAGGAGATTATGTTTGGTTAGACAGTAATCGAAATGGTATTCAAGAGATAGGTGAGCTACCATTGAGTAAGCTAGTTGTAGAACTTTTTGATGAGAGTAGTAAGCTAATAAAATCTACACAGACTAACAGTAGTGGAAAATATGAGTTTAAAGATGTTCCAGCTGGTAAATATTATGTGAAATTTAGAGTTCCTAATGCTTATACCGTTACTAAAAAATCACAAGGTAGTGATAACACAAAAGATTCAGATGCCAATAGCAATGGTAAAACATCACTCTTTAGTCTAGTTTCAGGTCAAAATAGAGATGATATTGATATGGGACTCTATCCTACATTAGCTAATCTTGGAGACCGAGTTTGGTTTGATACCAATGCCAATGGTATTCAAGAGAGTAATGAAAAGAGAGGTGTTGCAGGAGTAACCGTTAAACTCTATAGTGAAGCAAATAAGTTAATAGCAACGACTAAAACAATAAGTAGTGGACAGTATCTCTTTAGAGAGTTAACTCCAGGGAATTACTATGTTCAGTTTGAGATACCAGCAAATTATAAGGTAAGTCCTAAAACACAAGGTAGTAATAAAAGTAATGACTCTGATGCTAATGTAGCAACAGGAAAGACAGATATCTTTACGCTCTATGCAGGAAGAGATGACAAAACGATAGATATGGGACTCTACCAAGAGCGTACAAAAATTGGAGATAGAGTCTTTTATGATTTAAATAAAAATGGTATTCAAGATAGTGGTGAAAATGGAGTTGGTGATGTTACTGTAAAACTTTTTGAGGCAGATGGTGATAAACTTATTGAAACGACTAAAACCTCTGCTTTTGGAATTTATCTATTTGAAAATATACCAGTTGGTGAGTACTATATTGAGTTTAAAGCACCAGCAGGATATACAATTACCGATGCACATAAAGGGACAAAAGAGAACGACTCAGACCCAGATAAGAGTGGAAGAACAGAGAACTTTACTATTGTGGCAGGAACACAAGATAGCAGTATAGATATGGGTATCTACCAAAATGTAGTAAGTTATGGAGATAGAGTCTTTTTAGATACTAATCATAATGGACTACAAGATATTGGTGAAAAAGGGGTTAAAAATGTCAAAGTAACCATCTCTTCTGCCAATAGTAACTTTACAAAGTCGATGCTAACAGATGAGAATGGTAACTACCTCTTTACCCATTTACCTGCTGGTGAATATTTTGCAGAGTTTTCAGATATTCCATATGGCTATCTAATTACTCAAAAAGATGTCAATAATAATAGTGACGATTTAAATGACTCTGATGGATTTGAAAAAGATGGAAAAATCTTGACTGAAATTGCTCTTTTAACCCCAGGTACTAATGATTTATCTTGGGATTTAGGTATCTATAAAACTGTTTGTCTTCCAGGGAAAGCTGTTCTTGGTAACCTTGTTTGGGAAGATTTAAACAAAGATGGTATTCAAGATATTGGTGAGCGAGGTATTGCTAATATTACTGTCACACTTTACAATAACGATACTGATGAGAAAGTGGCAACAACCACAACAGATGAGAATGGAATTTATGAGTTCCCTCACCTTGACCCTGACTTTAATTACTATGTTCAGTTTAAAGTTCCAGCAGGGTATGTTGTAAGTCCTCAAGACCAAGAGGTAGATACAATTGACTCAGATGCTGATGCAACAGGAAAAACAGATGTTATCTCATTGACAGCTGACCAAATTAACTCAAATGTAGATATGGGGCTTTACCATAAAGGGGCAACAATTGGTGACAGAGTCTTCTTTGATGACCTTAATGGAGTGAGTAATGGTCTTCAAGATGTTGGTGAGCAAGGGGTAGTTGATGTAAAAGTTACTCTCTACAATACACAAGGAGATATTG
>JALVEV010000283.1 GCA_027030605.1 Campylobacteraceae bacterium
AAAGTATGTTTGGTGATGATAGACTGTCATAAGTGATTTTACAGATACGAACTGAATCTTTTTGCCATTTTTTAGCTCTGCTTCAGTTAGCCATTTTGGGTACTTTTTTAGTGGTAACAGATAGACTGCATCTGTTGCGTTTTGGTCTGTTAGGGTTATCTCTCCTGCTAGTAGACCTTGTGTTATTAGTGCTAGTATTAGAAGTTTTTTCATTTTTTTGTTCCTTAAATCAAATCTTTTTTTCTAAATGCCAAATAGCCAAATAGTGCAAATAGTCCACCAATAATTATTGGGTAGATTATAGCATAAACAATAAGTAAAGTTGTTCCTAATGTATCTAACAGATAGTAGGCGACAGGTCCAATTACTGTTAATTCAGGGTCAAATAGGCTAATAGCTCCTATTCTAAATACCTCTATGGGGTTTAACATTGCTAGGGTTACAATTGTGTTGTCATCTACTCTATTTTGAAGCATTAAACCAATGAGTGCTATATCTATAAAAGCCAATAAAAGTATCCAAACTACAAATGAGCTACCAAGTGCAATGTCGGTTGACTTTACAATAGAAGAGAGGAAAAAAGCTATGCCTAAAAAAGTAAAACAGAGTGCAAAGAGGAGTATGGAGTATAGAAATATAATACTCCAAGGTAGATTGCCACCCTTGCTTAAACCAAATATTACTCCCATAATAAGAGCCAAGAAAACAGGCATAAAGACTGTAACAAAACGACCCAACATCTTACCCCAATAGTAGTGTTTTAAAGAGATAGGAAAAGAGAGCATATACTCTAAAACATTATTTTCTTTATCACCTGAAATTGATTTTACTGTTGTTATAAGTATAAAGATTGGTAAGATTATAATAGTTACTTGTATAAAAATTAGCAACATTCTACTAAGCCCTGTAAACCCCATAACAACAGCGTCAGAGATACCTGTAATAAAAAAGAGAGCCATCAACCCACCAAAGACAAGGCTATAGACATAGAACCACTTTGAACGAAGTGACTCTTTTATGTCTAAGTAGGCTATTAGCAATATGTTTTTCATTGGTTTTTGACCTTTTGAGTATTCTCTTTTTCTCTTTTATATATCTTCTCTATAACCTCATCTAGTGTAAATGTTTTGTGGTTTTGAGGTAGTGTCTCTTTTGTGTAAGAGGCAAAGCCATAAGCCATAGGTGTTCTAGCTCCATCAATGTAGATTGCACTTTTGGCATCTATCCACTCTCCTGTTTTTGCATCGGTAATCCATAGCTTTAGGTTTTCATTTAATGGAATTTTATTTTTCTCTATCCAAAGTACAGCACAGCCTAAATCGTCAAATTTATAGGTTTTGTTCTTTTTTATATCTATCGCCTCTACAGCAAATTTTCGTTCACTAATTGCCATTTTACAGCGTTCACACATATCTCTGTCCCAATGCATCTTTTCAACTGCACCTTTTGGTTTAGTGTCGCAACTGTTTGTTATTAGTAGTAAAAATGTAATAAATAGTATCTTTAGTAGTCTCATCTTATATCCTTTCATCTTCTACAATCTTTCCAAGTTCCATATAGATTTTTCTGTTTACTAGAGGCTCTATCTCATCTAAACGGTGGGTTATATAGATGGTTGAGCAACTCTTGTCTATCTCTCTTAAGAGTTCAT
>JALVEV010000284.1 GCA_027030605.1 Campylobacteraceae bacterium
AAGTCGTGCAAGATAACGCTCAATTGAGACGGTAGGGACTCCTGCAAGTAGAGGATTTTTAATGGAGTTCTCAACAATGGTTTTGTTTTTACGAGTGAGTTGGATGTTAAGTAGCTCTGCTATCTCTTTGGCTTTTCCAATTTTAAGCTCATCGTTGTTGACCTCATAGAGTTCAAAAAAGCTTCCAATCTCCATTAAGATAATGGTGTTTTCACCATATTTAGATTCAAAGTGTTTTTGAAGTTCAAAGTAGACTTCACTAAGAAGTTTACCCTTTGAAGCGAGAATTTTTGCAGCAGTTTCCAAGAGTCTATAGCCTAATTTTTTTTCGGCTATTTTAGCATATTATGGTTATTTTCTGTTTAATGGAAATGGGATTGTTTTCTATATCAGTAGGAGATAAGATAGTGAAAAAATAAAAATTCTTCAAAATAATTACTATTTGACCCGATATAAAGGGGATTGAAACGAAATATTTGTTAAAAATTATAAATATTTTGGTATGCCGATATGGGCAGACACGGAGGTCGCCCCTACTTTGCTATGAAAATATGAGGATTTATTTAACACATTTCTTGCTATAATAAAGAAAATAACTATAAGGACATATAATGACTGCAATAGAGAGTAATCCTAACATTTTAAATGGTTTATTGGTGTTTAAAGGTACTCGTGTTCCTGTACGAAACCTATTTGATTATCTATTAGCAGGAGAGAGTATTAAAGATTTTTTAGAAGATTTTCCAACTGTTTCATTTGAACAGATACGCTATATTTTACAGAGTGCAGAGGTCTCAATTCAAAAAGAAAAAGTAGCATAATGAAGATTATTATAGATGAGTGTCTACCTAAAAGAGTAACTCAATTTTTTGAAAAAGGCTCTGCTTTTACTGTACCTCAAATAGGGTTAAGTGGCACCAAAGATACCGAATTGTTAAATGAATTAGATAGACGAGAGATTGATGTATTTGTTACTATAGATGGTAATATTGAGTATCAACAACAATTTATCAATCGGAAATTTGGAACTGTTGTTATTATTGCTGTCTCTAATCGTTTTAATGATTTACTGCACTTAAAAGATAAAATCTTAAAAGCTGTCAATAGTGTATCTAAGGGAGAGATAGAACATATATCTTAAACTCTTAATTTAAATAGGGTTGAAACAGAATATTTTTTGGAAATTATGGATATGTTTGTATGCCAATATGGGCAGACACGGAGGTCGCCCCTACAATATCAACTCATACCTAGTATTTCTACCACCATACCCCTCTATCTCTCTGATAATTCCTTTATTTAGCATATCTTTAAGATGCCTAGATGCAGTCACAGCATCTGTTTTGGTTAAGGCTCTATATTTTTTGTTGGTTAACCCACCCTCAAAGTTGCCCTCTCCTACGTCAAGAAGTCTGTTGATGACTTTGTTCTGTTTCTCATTAAGTTTTAGGTATCTGATTTTGTCATAAAATCTTGTCTTTTTTATGACTTTTTCAATACTCTCAAGTGAAATATCTATGGAGTTCTTTATGCTCTTTGTATGCCATGCTATCCACTCTGTAATATCTAAATTTGGGTTATATAGTAGATTTTGACTCCTCTCAAGTGTGTTGTAGTAGCCTTTTCTATCTTGGTTGATGGCTGAAGAGATGGAGTAGTATCGGTTATCTAAGCCTCCATCTTTTGCTAAAATATAGTTGACAATGGCTCGACCTATGCGTCCGTTGCCGTCATCGTAAGGGTGAATAGACTCAAACCACAAATGAGCAACAGCACTTTTTACAATAAAATTTTCATTGCTACTGTTAATATACTCTATTAGGTGTTGAATTGATGAATCTATCTCTTTATGAGGCATAGCTACATAGTGAATCTTCTCTTTTCCTATAGAGCCTGATACTATCTGCATATCGTCATGGTCTCTAAACACACCTTGCTTTACAGGGTACAAAACTGACTCATAAGATTCAAAAATAGCCTCATGCCATCTGTGCAATCTCTCTACACTTAACTCATCTTGGTTAAAGCGACTATCAAGATAGAGTTCTGTTAAACTATCACTCTTTTTAGTAGATTTATCTTCTCTATTAAATGCAATATTGAGTTTTTTGTGCAAGGAGGAGCGTACACTCTCTCGTTTTAACTCTTCTCCCTCTATGAGTGAAGTAGCAACAATCTCATTTAAAGATGTCTCTATGGAGAAGTTGTTATGTTCATTTTGAGCTAGGTAGCTCATTTTACCTTTTAGTTCTCCACTCTTCTCTATAAGCTTAAAAATTAGTGGTTCTATTTTGCTGTAGTCATAGGTAAAGTTAGGAAAATTTTGATGTTGCCAAATCCACTTTTTGCTATTCATAACATATTCCTGTTATATTTAGATAGTTAATCATAACAAAAAAGTGTTATGAATATCTTTAGTGGTTGAAAATTGTAAATATTTTGGGCAGACACAGAGGTCGCCCCTACAAGATTTTTAATGCCTCCTGCAACTTCTTTTTAAAGGCATCTCGTAACTCTTGTGGCTCAACCACAACAAGATGTGGCAACCACTTCTGCACAAAAGGTAAAACTTCAAGCTCTTGTGTATACTCCACTGTAAATAAGATTGAACCATCTTCCTCTTTTTTTACAAAAGTTTGTGAGGTTAAAAACTTTTTCATATCTGCTTCAAAATATTTAGCAATAGGAGGCAAGGCTTTAATGGTTGCTTTTTGTCGCTTTTGACCATAGAGTGTCATACTGTTTTGCACGGTTGATAGAAACTCAATATAGGGCTTTAGCTCTTTGGTTTGAAATTGGTGTTGAGAGGCTCGTTTTTTAATCTCTTTTATAAAACTCATACGAAGAAAAATTAATCTCTTCTCCTCATTGACAATTACAACGTACCAATTGTTATCCATAAACACTAGCTTAATGGGTTTAGCATCGACAAACATTTTTGGCTCTCCATCAGCATACTCAATATCTCGGTACTCATGGTTTCTAATAGCCTCTTTTATGCTCTTAAACCTTGCTTTTGCCTCTTGGCTCTGTATCTCTTCCATAATGGAGTTTTTAAAGAGAAAAACGTTTTCATCATTTTTGGCTATCTTTGAGAGTGTACCCTTCTCTAGCTCTTTAAAGATGTGTGGGTCAAACTCTTGTGCCATTAAAAAGAGTTGTGAAATCTCTTCACTATTTTTAATGAACTCTTCAAATATTTCAGAGACAGTTATGAGCTTCCATACATTTTTTCTACTACGCTTTATGGTAATAATGTGTGAATAGAGCGACTCTATCTCTTTTAGGTAACGCTCTATTGTCTTTTTGTCACAACCAAACTCATCGGTTATTGTTTTGTCGTAAGGGCTTATCTCTTTTTGGGTTAAGAAGAGTTCCATTAGTTTGAAAAGGGCTGTTGTTTTTTTGTTTATTGCCATCTGTTTTTTAACCTATCTATAGGGTCTATTTTATTGTTTAAAATATCTTTTTCTATAACAAACTTTTCAAATTTATCTAAATTTTTTGTATAAATCAACTTCACATCTTTTAGAGTAAATCCACTATTTCCATGAGCTAAATTGTTTCTTAACCCTTCTAAAGACTCAATAAACTGTTTAAATTGATTTAAATTTTCAACACTATTTAGATGAGTAATAATTTTCTTTTTCATATTCTCATTGTTAATAAAATTACTTATTTTAAATCCATCTCTTTTTTTAACAATGACTCTGGATTCATTAGCTAACGTATATGTAGAGTAGATATGAAGTGGTCTCTTTTTTTCTTCAATATATCCTTTAAATTCATTGACTCTATCTCCAAGATTATCTATTTTACCTATTGACTCTAAACAGTAAAATCCTAAAGCCTCAAACAGTAGAGTAATTGCATTAAGTTGATAACCTCTCTCATCCATGATTTTAGATAGTTCATAGAGCTTTATTGACTCTTTTTTATGCTTTAACTGGCGAATATCTTCTAAATGTTCTATAATATCTACTATATAGCTTTTAAAATTTTCAACTGTTTTTTTCTCTTGGAGTAGCTCTAAATTATCAATAATATCTTCAATGGTTTTTCCCTCAATTAAAGTCTTAAATGAGTTTGATAAAAAATGGCTAGAGAAATCACTTAACTCTTTAGATATTTTTTTATAGAGAGGATTTGTAAACTGGATATTGCTAGAAACTGTATAGTTTTGATTAAAGGTAGAGAGCATAAAAGAGAGATTAGCTAACTCTAAATACTCTTTTAAATCTATAACTTCATACTCCTTAAACTGTTCTATCTCTTTGGCAAAAAGAATATACTCTATCTTCTTGGGATTTTTAATATTTTGAATAATCAAATTAACAACAGCCAAAATAGGAAAGTGTCTAAAACCATGACTTACATCAATAATAACTCTATCATACTCTTCTATAAGTTCATTATATTTATCTAAGAAGTAGGAGTAGTTAGCCTCTTCATCTTTAATATTTTCAGAGATAAATAGACCATTATCTTCTATATCATACTCAAACTTTTCATACTCCAAAACCATTGACTGTTTTTGTTTAGAGAGATTGGTATAGATAGATTTAATATCTCCATAATCTTTAAAATTATCAAGAAGCAGAGGAAGCATATTTGTATATCTCTCTTTTTTCAGATTAAATTTCTCTTTTAGTTCATCAGAAAAATAGTATTTTGCTCTCTCTTGCCCCTCTCTTGGAGGCATAATTGTTCCTAGTATTGTAATAACTGCCTTTTTCATCTCATCCCCCTAAAACTTTCTAAACCGAACATGTTCAAAAACCGAAGTCTTAACAATCTTCCCATCAATCTCTTTCTCTACCACATCTCGCTTAGTAGTAGCATAAACAGCCACTCCTGCCAAAGATTTAACAAACGAAGCCATAGCACAAGTTGCTCCAAAGTCACCTTGAACTAAAACTATATCATCCTCTTCCATATTCTCAATTAAAAAGTCACGAACAGGTTGAAGATACTCTACTATATCTTCTAAATCAGCAGGTACATTTGACCAAATATTTTGTAAATCATCATCAATAGTTAAAAACTCCTCTACACCAAAAGAGCTTTTGGCATCAACTATTTGTTCTGGTGTAAGTTTATGAGAGAAGAGTAGTATCATCTTTTTCATTGTTTAAGTCCTTTAAATTATATGCAAGAAGTATACTCTTATTTACAGACAAAAACTGTCTATTTAAAGAGATTTAACAACTCTTCCTTGTTAAAAATATAACTATCTGCAAATCTCCCCAAGTTTGGTTAGAAAATGCAAATTCACAAAACCCTCTCCCACTCATAAGTAACTACATTTCTTTCTTTACTATCAAACTCAACCCCTAAAATATAGATTTCATTATAGTCACTTAAATACTGTTGATGATAGTTCTTCTCTTTTATCTGCTCCAATGCTCTCTTACTATCAACCTTAAACTCAAATATATAAACCTTATCATCAATAAAAACACTCAAATCTATTCGTCCACTACTTGTTGCATCTTCTGCTATAATCTTGTCAAACCCTGCTCCTGCAAAGTAGGCATAAAATACAGAGGCGTAAAACCCCTCATAGTTTTCTATATAGTTGTTGGTAAAGTTGTTATAAGCAATAGAGGCAAAGAGAGACTTAATAACCTGCTCCAAGTTTTTTAAATCTGCAACTTCTAACATATCTATTAGACCATTTTTAACCATAAGCTTTTTTTGATGATTCTCTACAAAGTAGTTAATAAGATAGTCATTAAAACTCATCTTGGTCTCAAAGTTTGGATAGGTCAAGATATACTCTATGCGATTGCGTCTTCTTATCTCCTCTTTAATAGTCAAATAACCACTCTGAAACATAACAGTCTCTAGGTTGAGTTGGTTAATATCAAAAGAGTTTAAAATGCTTTTATCTACTTTTAGATTTTCAAAATTGGCTAGATTGTAATTTTTACTCTGAAAAAGTTTAACCAAAAAGCTTGGTGTTCCTGTGTTAAACCAATAGTTATCAAAAGTACAGTTAGTATCTATAAAGAGCAGAATATCAAAAGGGTTATAGACTCTCTGGCTACCTAAAAAGTTATAGCCATTGTACCACATCTTGACTCTCTCTAAATCTACACCTTCAAGATAAGGTAAAAAGGTCGTCTCTATATCATTTTGAGTATAACCACAGATTGTTCCAAATTGAGGTAGTAGTGTTATATCTCTTAGATTATTTAGCCCACTAAAGATATTGGCTTTTGCAAACTTGCTAACTCCTGTTAAAAAGACAAATTTGATATATTGGTCATTGTCTTTCATCACTCCATAAAAGGCTCTAAGTATCTCTCTGTTTTGCTCTGCTACTTTCATCTGGTCTAGGTTGTCTAGCATCGCTTTGTCGTATTCATCTATAAGGATTACTACTCTTTTTTGATACTTTTCATAGGTTTTTTTAAGTAGTTCTCTAAAGCAGTTAGTATAGCTATTTAGAGTGTCACACTCAACCTCTAAATCCTCTTGGTTTGATTTTAAAACACCAAAAATAGTATCTTTTAATCCCTCAGGGCTTCGCATATCACCACTAAAGCTTATCTTAACAACAGGGTATTTATCTTCCCAATCCCATTTATTATAAATATAAAGCCCCTCAAAAAGCTTTTTGTTACCTTCAAATATCTCTTTGAGTGTATCTAAAAATAGAGACTTTCCAAAGCGTCTTGGACGAGATAGAAAAGCATAGGCATGGTTGGTAATTAGATTATATGCCTCTTTGGTTTTATCTATATAAAGATAGTCTGCTTCTCTAATTTTTCTAAATGTACTAATACCAATGGGTAGTCTTTTGAGTCTTTGTTGTTTCATATTGTGATTATACTCTTTTGGGCTTAAACCGAATTAGTGAATAGTGGAGTCAAAAGAAAATAAA
>JALVEV010000285.1 GCA_027030605.1 Campylobacteraceae bacterium
TGCTATGGGGTTTAACAATCGTGGGGCTGAGTATATGTTAGCTCAACTTAACAAAGTTAAAAACTTTGACTACCCTATTGGTATTAATATTGGTAAAAATAAAGTTACACCAGAAGATGAAGCACTTAATGACTACCGTATATTGCTAGAGAGGTTTAAAGATTATGGTACATATATAGTTATTAATATCTCTTCACCAAACACCCCAGGGCTTCGTGACCTTCAAAATGAGAAGTTTATTACCAACCTCTTTACAATGGCAAAAGAGATTACATCTAAACCTATTTTACTTAAAATTGCTCCAGATATGACCCCTGATGATGCCATTGCACTTTGTACAACAGCTGTTGAGGCAGGAGCTTCAGGAATCATAGCGACCAATACTACTATTGACTACTCTGTTACTCCTAATGCCAAAGATTTTGGAGGAATCTCAGGAGCTTTGGTTCGTGAAAAGTCATTCAAACTCTTTCAGGCTATTGGAAAAGAGCTATATGGAAAGACTCTACTTATCTCTGTAGGTGGCATAGAGACAGCCGAAGATGCCTATAGGCGAATAAAAGCAGGGGCATCACTTATTCAAGTATTCTCTATGCTAATCTATAATGGTCCAAAGATGATAAAAGATATAAACGAAGGCTTAATTGAACTACTAAAAGCAGATGGTTATAGTCATATTTCAGAGGCTATTGGGGCTGATTGTCATTAATAAAAAGTATGATATACTCTAATAGAAATCAATAAATATTAAGGAATATACAAGAATAGAATTCAAACAACTACAGCTTTGGATTAAAAATTTTAAAACAGAGAGAAACTACTTGTTGAACTCAGGTTTGTAATATTAAATATTGTAGGTTCGATTTCATCAAACGTTAAAACCAAACATAAAAAACAAAATAATATTTATGGAAATTAGATTTTAATATCACGTTCAATAAAATCAAACCTACAACCACTTGTCTGCAATCTTACGCAACCCTGCCACATTATCAGAAGCAAATATTTTTAAATTTGCTTCCTCTTTTTTTTCAAACAACTCATATCTTTTTTCCAAATACTCAACAATCGCTTCACCTGAATGAATCAGTATCGGTTTATGGTTAAAGTACTCTAAGAGTGCATCCCCAATAAGAGGAAAATGTGTACAACCCAAAATTATTGCTTTTGGCTCTTCTATCTCTGAAAAATAGTGTTCCATCGTAGCTTCTAAAAGTTTTCCCTCAAAGATACCCTCTTCTACCAAAGGAACAAAAAGCCCCGTCTGTAAAGAGGTAATATTGCTATATCCTAAATTTTCCAAAGCTCTTCTGTATCGCCCAGAATTAATAGTAGCACGTGTCGCCATAATCAAAATAGGGTCATCTTTAGCCAACTTACTATTTTCAAGTGCCATTACCCCAGGTTCTATTACCCCTAACACAGGATAGTTACTTTGAGCATTCATCTCAGGTAGAGCATAAGCAGAGACAGTATTACATGCAGTGATTAGTAAATCAATATCGAAGTTATTAAAAAACTCTAAGGCTTCTAGAGAGTAACGGATAATGGTATTTTTATCTTTAGGTCCATAAGGAACACGAGCTGTGTCCCCATAGTAGATAATCTCATCAAAGAGGTTGTGAGCAAGAAGAGACTTTACAACACTTAAGCCCCCTGCTCCTGAGTCAAAAACACCTATTTTCAAAATGTTATAAAATTTTAATCATTCATCATAGCTAAGAACTCAGCATTATTCTTAGTTTTTGTCATTTTAGAGAAGAGGAACTTTAACCCCTCGACATCTTCCATATTTTGCATTGCATTTCTAATTGCCCATACTTTTTGAAGGTCTTCAGCTTTAACCATAAGCTCCTCTTTTCTTGTTCCTGACTTAGTTACATCTATTGCAGGGTAGATTCTTCGTTCAGAGACATATCTGTTGAGTACAACTTCAGCATTTCCTGTACCTTTAAACTCTTCAAAGATAACCTCATCCATTCTACTTCCAGTATCTATTAACGCTGTAGCAATAATGGTCAAAGAGCCACCCTCTTCAATATTTCTAGCTGCACCAAAGAAACGTTTTGGTTTATGTAGTGCATTAGCATCAACACCACCAGAGAGAACTTTTCCTGAACTTGGAGTTACAGTATTGTAAGCTCTAGCCAAACGAGTAATAGAGTCAAGTAAAATGACCACATCTTTCCCCATCTCTACTCGTCTTTTAGCCTTTTCTATAACCATTTCAGCTGTTCTAACATGGTTTTGTGCAGGTAAATCAAAAGTAGAAGAGTAGACTTCACCTTTAACTGAACGTTGCATATCGGTTACCTCTTCTGGTCTCTCATCGACTAAAAGAACCATGAGTGAAGCATCAGGATTGTTATGGGTAATCCCATGGGCAAGTTCTTTAAGAAGTTCAGTTTTACCTGTTCTAGGTGGTGCAACAATTAATGCTCTCTGCCCCTTACCTATAGGAGAGAATAAATCAAGAACACGTCCTGTAAGTTTAAGTGGATTGTACTCTAATTTAAGTTGTTCTGTAGCATAGAGTGGAGTTAAGTTGTCAAAGAGTGGTCTCTTTTTTGACTCTTCTGGTGGAAGATAGTTAATCGCTTCGATTTTCAATAGAGCATAATACTTCTCTTGGTCTTTAGGTTGCCTAACTTGACCTGTGACAATGTCTCCATTTCGTAGTGCAAAACGTTTAATCTGCGTACCACTTACATAGGTATCATTTTGAGAGTTAGCAAAGTTTCCATCTTCACTTCTTAGGAAACCATAGCCGTCATTCATGACCTCTAAAATCCCCGTAAATAAGATGAATCCACCTTGAGAGACTTGAGATTTTAAGATTTCAAATATTAAATCTTTACGCTTATACTCATTTGGATTTTCTACTTTTACTTTCAGTGCAATCTCAACCAACTCTTCAAGTGGTTTTTGTTGTAACTCTTCTACTTTGTACCCATTGACAGGTACATGTGTTCTTTGATTTTTCTTATGATTGTTATGTTTTTTTGATTGTTGTTCGCTCATTGGTCCTCTTAAAAGCTCTATGGGGATTTTGTAGTTTTATTACTTGTAGTTGCGTTATTATAATCAACTTTTTATTAAGTTTCCTTATTCTGAACTTGAATTATGTCATTATTGACAAATATAATAGAGGAATATAGGTAAGTGGAGCAAAAACTTTAACACCTAGGGTCATTTTTAACTCCATCATCTTCTCTAGCTCTTCATCCATTGGAGGTTCATAATATCTCTGTTTAATCAACTCTATTTTAAAAAAAAGGTCTAATGCTTTTAAGACCAAAATCGTAATACTATAAAAGTTAAATGTATCAAAATAGAGAGTAACACCTAAAACATAATAGAAAGTAGGATGTACTAAAAAGAAAAGAAAAATATTTTTATTATAATAACCATAAAGTTTATCTATCATCTCGCCTAATCTATTCGCAGATTGCATATAAAACTCAAAAAATTCTAACACTATCATTACAATGACTATCTGTATTACTGTTTCCATCTTCTAAGTTTAGCCAACTCTTAGCTATAATACTCTAAAAAAGAGAGTCTTCTTGAAAAAACTTTTTATTACCGATTTAGACCATACCTTTTTACACAGTAATCAAACCGTCAGCCACTTCTCAAAACAGATATGGAATGAGAAGAGCAAAGATGCTCTACTTAGTGTAGCAACAGCTCGAAGCTTTTCCAAAACAGCAGAGTTTTTAAAAGATTTAAAACTAAATCCTCCTCTTATTTTACTTGATGGTGCAATGGTTGTAACACCTCAAAAGAGACTTATTTCACTAAATACCCTCTCTAAAGAGCTTTCTGATGCCGTTATTGAAGAGAGTAACTCTTTTGGTATCTATCCTTATGTAATTGCACTCAAAAATAGAGAGAGTTTAGCTGAGAGTTTTGACATACCCCCTATTTTAAACTACTATCAAAAGTTTTTGATTGATAAACACTATACCAGTGACAAACGAATTCTTCATAAAAAGAGAATTGAAGGTTCAGATGACACCTTAAAACTTGTCTATATGGGAGAGGAGTCTCTACTACGTCCTTTGGCAGAACATCTTCAAAAAGTTTTTGGAAAACAGATAGAGATTAAACTTTCACCTGAAAACTATATGAAGTGTTATTTTCTAACCATACTACACCCTCTCTCAGACAAAGCTCATGCACTACTAAAAGTTCATGAGTATCTTAACCGTAATACTCAAGAGACAACTGTCTTTGGAGACAGTATTAATGATATTGGTATGTTTAAATTAGCAGGTAAGGCTGTAGCAGTAGCTAATGCCTTAGAGGAGGTAAAAAAAGAGGCAGACATTGTCTTAAAAGAGAGCAATGATGAAGATGCCGTTGCCAAATATTTACAACAACATGTTAAAAGTTAATCTTATACCCTACACCATACTGATTTTTAATTAAATCTTGAGGAATCTTTTTACGTAAATTTTTTATCAATGTACGAATAGATGAGTTGGTAATAACCTTATTGAACTCATCGCCCCATACATAAAAGAAAATTTCATCATCAGAACAAGGAGCCCCTGCTTTCTCTACTAAGAGTTCAAAAAGTTTTGACTCCCTCTTCGTTAAAACAATAGCTTTCTCTTCACAAAAAAGTGTTTTACTTTTACTATCCCACGAACAGTCACAGGGCAAGGGAATATTTCGTCCATTATCAACTTTTTTAGAGACCTTTAGTAGTGCATTCATTAAATCTGAACGACCAACAGGTTTAATTAAGTAAGAGGAGAAGTTTAAATCTACAATATCAAGTAAAATTTCTCTATCTGAATGGGCAGTTAACGCAATCAGTGCAACATTATCATCTATTTTACGAATTTTTTTAGCCAAATCTATACCATTTACTTTAGGAATAAGCAAATCAAGTATAATAAGATGTATCTTATTCTCTTCATAAATACGAAGTGCCTCTTCCCCATCTCGGGCAATATATACCTCACGACAAAGCTCTTCTAAGAAATAAGAGTATTTATCTATAATAGCATCTTCATCCTCAACGTATAAAATATTTAAATTTTTTAAAATTTTCATTGTTCCCTTTTTTACCTATACTAATATAATTTAAAATATAATTACATAATAATGTGAATTAACCGTGATTTTCTTTTATTTTTAAACATTTTCTAAAACTATTGGTATTTTTAAGTTACAAATAATCCCTAGATTTACATTTTTAATCTCAACACTACCAAACATACTCTCTTCAATAAGAATTTTTAAAATATATAGCCCAAGCCCTGTCCCTTTAGAGGCATGTTTCGTTGTAAAGTAAGGATTATATATTTTAGGGAACAACTCTTGTTTTATCCCACCACCATTATCTTCAATCTCTATTAAAAGATAACCATTGTCAATTTTCGCTTCTACTTGAATAAAAGGGTCAATACCTGTAGCTCTACATGCATCAATAGAGTTATTGAAAACAATCAAGAGTGCTTGAATAAGCTCTGATTTATATGACTTAATCATTTTTTCTTTATTATCAGCAAAATATCTTATTTCAAATTTTAATGAAGATGAGGGCTTTATAAGGTTTTGACTCTCTTCGAAAAGCTCTTTTAGCTTAAATTTATCTAAACTCTTTTTTGGATTTGATAGGTGCATAAAGTCATTAATTGTTTGAGAGAGATAAGCTGTAACCTCTTCAATATTATTTAGGTAGCCATTCAGTTTTTTTCCATTTAGTAATTTTTTTCTAAAATCAACATCTATATTTAAAACAACACCATTAATTTCACTTAAGGGCTGTCTCCATTGATGAGCAATCAGTGAAACTGTCTCCCCTATAGCTGCCAATTTATTTTGTTGAATAAGTAGACTCTTTTGTGACTCTTTCTCTTTTTCAATCTCTTTAATCCTGTAAGCTAACATAAGAGAAAAAAGTAGAGTCTCCAACAAAACACCCAGTTCAAAAAGATAATCAAAACCATACTCTGTAGATATCAACCCTATATTGGCTAGAATATATAGTAATCCAACTAAACCTAAAATACTCCATATAACAACATAAACAAGGGCTAAATTATTCTTATAAATATATTTTAAATAGAGTAAAGAGGAGATAATTGTCAAATAGAGAAGAGGTAGAGAGAGATAAAAAATGTTAACAGCAATTTCAACATAGAGAAAATTTTTAAAATAAAGATAGACAATAATAAAATTAATAAAGAGTATAAAATATTTAAAAACATCTAAAATTTTACTAAAACGAGGGGTATACTCTCGCATCTCAAATACCTCTTGTAAGAAGCCTATTATAAAGAGAAAAAATAGTCCTATAGAGATATTTAAAAGAGCATAAATCATAATTGAAGATAGAGAGGTATAGATATGAAAATATCCTAAATAACAAGCCACATAACTCATAAATGCACTCACATATAGAACATAATAGAGATAGGGTTTAAACTTTAACAAAAAATAGAGTGACAGATTATAGAGAATCATAATAAACATAACCCCAAAAAATATTCCTTGTAAGAAGTTATACTTAATCGAAAATTGACTTAGATATTTAGCCGTTACAAGCTTGAAATGTAGTTCAATTTTATTAAAGCTTTGGATTTTAAAATAGACCTCTATTGTTTCATCTTTATCCAAAAAGAGGGGAAAAACTCTATGGGTAATATTATCAATAGGAGCATCCTCTTTTTTAAAGTAACTTCCATTTTTATGCATAACCACTCTACCCTGTTTAACAAGATAGTAATCAATAGAGTAGATATATGACCTCTCAGAAAGAAGATAGCGTTCTAATTTTTGAGATGTACTATTTTTAAGTTTTATT
>JALVEV010000286.1 GCA_027030605.1 Campylobacteraceae bacterium
CCATAATGCTTTTGTTAATCTCTTTAAAGTCTTTTTGGCTCTGCTTTAACTCAGCATAAATAGCATCAGCCACCTCCTGTTTTGCTCTTTTTATTTTAAATAGCTTGTCTAAAGCATCTTTTCTTTGAGCCTTTTGTGCCTTCTCTTCTAGCCACTCCTCAGCCTCATCACATGCATCTTCATAATCTCTTCTAGCTCTTGCATTACTAGAACTAGCATCATCTAAAAGGTAAGCACCAACTCCTACTACAACTGCAACTGCTCCTATCAATGGTAACATCTTACTCTCCCCCTATCAATTTTGTATTACTGTCAAAATGACTCATCATATTTAACTTTTTGAGAGCATACTCACTCTCTTTAGCTAACATCTGATTTGCTAGTTCAATTAGAGTTGGAATATCTTTTTTAACCTCTACAGGAAGTGAACTATCACCTAACATCTTTATATATTCGTCAATCTGTTTTAAAAGCTCTGCTTTAGTTTTAGCTCCATTTTTTAACTCTTTGCCAATCTCTTCTAAACGACGCATCTCCTTTTTAAAGTTTTTATCATTCTCATCAAGGGATTTTTTTAGCTCTGCTTTAATCTGCTTACCTAAAATCTTTGCCTTAGCCTTAACCTTTTTTGTCTCATGCTCAATCATGGCTGTTTCACGCTTATAGTCAAAATATCGACCAAAAGTATTTCCTATAATGTCAAACTTATCATAATTTTTATTGATAGTTGGAAGAGAACTCTCTATGGTTGTAATAGCCTTTTTCATAAAAAATCCTTGTTGGTAAATATTTAATAGTCGTATTATAGATTTTTTTAAGGACAAAAGCTGTCTATTTAGAAAGGTTTTTTGATTTTTTTAAATATATTAACCCGTAGGGGCGACCTCCGTGTCTGCCCCTATATTCATCGTACAGAAACATTCCTAATTTCCAAAAAATATTCCGTTTCAACATCAAACAAAAATATTTTAAATTTTTCGTCACATCAAACAAGGGGCAAACACAGAGGTTGCCCCTACAATCATAAAAATATATCAACCTGTAGGGGCGACCTCCGTGTCTGCCCCATATTCATCGCACAGAAACATTCCTAATTTCCAAAAAATATTCCGTTTCAACATCAAACAAAAATATTTTAAATTTTTCGTCACATTAGACAAGGGGCGAACACGGAGGTTGCCCCTACAATTATAAAAATATATCAACCTGTAGGGGCAACCTTAGTATCTGCCCCTTGTTTATAGCACCAATAAATTTAATATTCTATGTGCTATTCTTCCAACATGACAATAAAAGAGATTTTAACCCAAGCCTCAAAAAAACTACAACAGAGTTGCCAACGTCCAAGATTTGAAGCTGAACTGCTCTTAGCCTATCATCTAAAGAAAGAGCGAACCTATCTACACGCTTTTGATAATAAAGAGGTAGAAGATATAGAAAGATTTGAAGCCTTAGTAGAGCGAAGAGCTAACCATGAGCCTTATGAGTATATTGTAGGGAGTGCTAGTTTTTATGATATTGAGCTAAAGGTAGAGCAGGGGGTGCTTATTCCTCGTCCTGAAACTGAGATACTTATTGATTTAGTAGCAGAGATTATTGAAAAAGAGAGTATTACCTCTATTGCT